>JALZUV010000275.1 GCA_023301245.1 Rickettsiales bacterium | reverse complement strand
GCAGGGCAATTACTACATGTGGTTGGTTTTGCCATTGCCGGTAGCGAAGGCGTGCAACGCAAAGTGGCAGGCAAGATGGAAGGCGCATCCGAACTGGCGCAAGCGGGAATGCAGCTAACACGGTTTGGCGGAATACTCGCCGTGATAGGGGGCGGGTTATTTGTTGTCGTAATGATTCGTGCTTGGTCGCATAAGCCTAAAAACTAGGCATGACCCGCAACGGTTGAAAGTTTCGATAGGTCGATACCATTGCCGAAAGAGGCTCGATGCCATTTGCTGTCGTTATTATTGCTGAACACAATATCGCTTGAAGCGGGTACAGAAATCCAGCTGTTATCTTCAATCTCACCTTCTAACTGGTTGGCCGACCAGCCAGCATAACCCAGCGCTAAAATACGTTCTTTAGGGCCGTTTCCTTCGGAGATTTGGCGTAGTAAATCAATCGAGCCTGAGATTGCCATATCGCCAACCGTAAGTATTGCTTCATCTAAATACTTGTCTTGATGGCGGTAAATAACAAAGCCACGGTTAGCTTCAACAGGCCCGCCGTAATGAATGGAAAGGTTGCTATCAATAGCATTTACGGGCAAATCAAACTGGCTGCATAAATCGCCATAATCTACATCGGGCAGGGTTTGGTTGATAATAATTCCCATCGCGCCTTCATCGCTATGCGCGCAAATAAGGATAACCGATTGCTTGAAGCTTTTGCCCATTACATTGGGCGTGGCCACTAGTAGCTGGCCTTCAAGATATCCATTTCCTTTTTTATTCATCATCATAATATGCCTTATTTTTTACTGATTATTAAACCATTCTGGCATGGTAGCAGAATCTAGAATAACATCTTTCACCATTATTGCGCCTTCTGCTTTGGCGAGTTTATCTTTACGGATAATTGCCAGCCCTTGGCCTTCGATTGAACTTCGCAATATGCCGATTTCTTTGTCGCCCGTCATAATTGCGCTGTCAATTTCGGGTAAATGTCCGCTAGCCGAAACCACCTTATGAAGCGTTTTATGTACTGTGCCACGGTGCTTGGTGCGTGCGACTACTTCTTGCCCAACATAGCAGCCTTTGGTGAAGCTGATGGCATTAAGATGCTCTAGCCCATATTCGGAAACGAAGGCTCTATCAGCAATAAAGTCGACGCTATCAGGAATGCCGCAGTTAATACGATGCGTATGGTAGCTTAAATTAGGCAGAAGCGATTGGCCAACCAACCCTTCGCGCGGTACGATGGAGCGATAGCCCATAGCTGACAAGCGTGGGTCAGCAGGAAAGTCATGTAGATTCTGTAAGGCCGCAACCACCGCTAGTTCAGGGTTCTCTTCTATTGTTACTTTTGCGCGCAATTTATAGAGACGGAATATCTTTTTAATATCTTCTAGATGAAAGGTTGGTACGTCCATCAAACATTGATCGCCCATGCGATGCACAAAGAAATCAAACCTAATTTTACCTTGCGGGCTAAGCATCACTCCGTAAATAAGCGGCGCATTTGTGGTAACATCGCAGGTGACTAATCCTTGTAAAAACGATAATCTATCTTCGCCTTTAAATTCTAAAATGCTTCTATCTTCGAGTAATATCATAGCAGTTAGATAGGTGTTTTAATTGACAATTCAAGGGTGGATAAAGCGGTTAAGTGCAGTATCTATTTTTCGACTTACCACGGGAATGGAAAATTCTTCTTCAACCGCTTTACGCGATTGCTGAATTAGGAAGTCGCGCTGCACTGGGTTTGCTAACACGCGCGAGAGTGTTTCCGCCAGTGCCCCCACATTTCCAACGGGCACAAGCAGGCCAGCCTCGGGGTGTTCGGTGAAAATTTCATGCGGCCCTTCGCTTTCATAAGCGACAATTGGCGTGCCATAAGACATTGCCTCAAGCAGTACAATACCGAAAGGCTCATGCAAGGATGGAAGGCAAAAAACATCGCATCTATTGTAAAATTCGGCCTTATCTTCGACCCAGCCAATAAGTTCGACTTTATCTTGCAGCTTATGTTTTTTAATGAGCCGTTTTAGGGTGGGTTTTTCTTCCCCCTCGCCACCGATAATAATTTTGAAGGGGAGGCGAGTCATCACCCCAAGTTTTGCAGCGGCTTCGATTAAGTGGTCGAAACCTTTCTTGGCCACCATGCGCCCCATGGTGCCAATAATCAAAGGTTCGCCTGCAGGTTTTTCGATGCGTTCAGGGCGGTGTTGGGGAAGCTTAATCATGTTGGGAATACGAGTAATATGCGTTAACGCAATACCCGATTCCGCGACACAGCGGCGTAAATCTTTCGTGGTAGCAAAAATTAAATCGAGCTTATGAAACTGCTTTAATTTATAATTATGCGTTACGCCAATATGTAGGCCTGCATGTTTTTTAGCCTTATGCGTTAGGCTAATTGCGCGATTGCCATGGGTGATGGTTGCATCAGGTTGGAAGTTCTTCAGCATGTTGTTCAATTTATAGGCAGAAGTAAGGTCCCATTTCCCTAGGTTGTTGAGTGCACGGTAGGTAACATCGCCCGTAATTTGAGGGTTAATTTGTGCCAAAGGATGGGTGATAGCTAGCACTTCATGCCCTGCAAGTTTAAGAGCGGCATTATAATCGAGAAAGGCTTGTTCAATGCCGCCTAATTCGCGGCCAAACATAATATTGGCAATTTTCATGTTTCTATTTAGGGATAGTCTAAGGCTTCGGTCTAGTGAATAGTGAAGTTACCCGTCTCATTTATAAGAGTAGAGGGTTGTAATGTCTCGGCATTGGCAACGGTGACCGTATGTAATTTTCCATCCAGCTCTTTTTCCCAAAATTTCAGAAATTTCATGAGCTCAGGAAAGCTAGGTTGCAGATCATATTCTTGCCAAATATAAGTTTGTAAAAGATTCGGATGATCTGGCAGACGATAGAGAATTTCTGCAGTGGTTAAGCGGTAATCATTTAGTAGTTTTTCAATTTCACGCATTATTTTATCCCTTCATGGCGGGTCTTATGCCCTCTATTTAGAATAGCAAAAAAATACTAAAAAATGGTTAATAGCGTGTGTAATTGAGCATTTCCCATAGATAATTTACGAAAAAACTAGCCGTCACCTTCGCTGTAATGTAATATCAATCAGATAAAGAGAGGGAATAACCCTCCGAACAGATGAAGGCGAAAATGCTTAAACAGGGAAAAATAACCGCACTATTATTAGGGCTCATGCTATATTTTAGCGGTCAAGCTCAAGCAGATGCGAGGCTTGAAGGCGCGCAAGAATGCACGCGCCATTTACCCAAAGCCGAACGCTATCACAATATTCCTACCCACTGGTTGGCGGCTATTGCCAGTACCGAATCAGGTCGATATCACAAGCGTTTAGGCATGTTATTGCCTTGGCCATGGACCATTAACGTCAATGGTAAAGGCTATTATTTCGACAGTAAAGGCGAGGCTATTAATAAGATTGAAGAATATCACGCCAAGGGCATTACTAATATTGATGTCGGCTGTATGCAGGTGAATATGCGCTATCATGGGCATGCATTTGCCAATGTTCATCAAGCGTTAGAGCCGCGCTATAATGTGGCTTATGCTGCGCGATTCTTGCGGTCAAACTTCGATGATTTACGTTCATGGAAAAAAGCCACGGCGGCTTATCATTCTAAAACTCCGTCACGGGGTAAAAAGTATTTTAAGACAGTTTACGGCAAGTGGGAAAAAGTAGTCGCCAAATTAGGTTCCGCAGCAGATGCGGAGGCGCTTTATGCGGAGCGTCCAAAGATACGAAAATCATCGCCCACCAAAAAATATAATGGCTTTAAAGTGAACGAGAAAAAAGCCACGCACAAGAAAGTGAAAATGAAAACTATCAAAGTGGCCGATGCGATGGCGCGTAAACCAAAGCGTGCTTATGGCAAAAGTGAGTTTAATAAATCACGCGAAAATGGTGTGCTTGTAACACGCCCACCTCTGGCAGCATCTGGGGCTTATTATCAGCCAAAAATTGTGGCTCCACAGCCCGATGCTTATGGCCAACAGTCTTATAATGAATCTTCTTCCACGCAGCCTTTCGTTTTCTAATTGAATAATTCGCAAACACGCTTACATTAGCCCCATGAGCAAAGCTAAAAAAAATGTTGAAGATGTAGTGACGGTCACAAGCGCCGAAGTTATTTGTGATGGTGGCAACCCTATCATCGGGCACCCGCAAGTGTTCCTTCATATTAATCACGATACAAAGCAAGTTGTTTGCCCCTATTGCGAAAAACGCTTTGTGATGAAAGACTAGCTGAATGTCAGCCATCGTTATTATTATGTTTTTGTTCGTATTGCTTACCGTGGTCGCTTTAGGTCTTGGTCTTTTTGGTATGGCAACGGGCGGCGAGTTTAATAAAAAATATGCCAATAAGCTGATGAGCTTGCGTGTGTTAATGCAAGGTATTGCACTGGCATTACTGGGGCTTATGTTCTTTTTGAAATAGCTTTCACTAGCCCATGAAGGGTTCGAACTTCTTGGCTTGTTGGGTGTGCGCGGTTGAATAAATTACGAATATTACGCCACATTTTTTCTTTCTTTTCATCCACTCGCCAAAAATCAGCGGCATCTAGCTTGCTTTCAAGTTGGTGGAAAAAACCATTGAGTTCCGCTTGTTCTGCGGGCGGATCACTTTCATAAGCAAGCGCTGTGCTCTCAGCTTGAAACCATTCATAGCACAATACTGCGGCCGATTGCGCGAGGTTGATAGACGGGCAATCAGGATGCACGGGAACAGTTACAATTCTGTGGGCGAGGGTAATTTCTTCATTGCTCAGGCCATGATTTTCGCGGCCAAATAGCACAGCAGTTTTACCACTGCGCGGCATATTGCTCCATTCATGCGGGGTGCTGTGCGGCTTTTGCATATCGCGTTGTCGCGCAGTGGCCGCAACTACATGGTTGCAATCGGCAATGGCTTCTTCGAGCGATTCGAAAATTTTAGCGCTTTCAAGAATAGGCTTTGCATGAACGGCCATCGCCATTGCTTTTTCATTGGGCCAACTATCGCGCGGGTTCACAATGCGTAATTCAGATAAACCAAAATTACCCATCGCGCGCGCCACTGCACCAATATTCTCGCCCAATTGCGGCGCAACTAAAACGACCACTAACATTAAAGCGGTTTCACTTTTTCTTTAATGAGGTGATAAATAATCGAGTCGTAAAGTGCCTTAAACGAGGCATCAATGACGTTGGCCGAAACACCAATCGTGCTCCAGATATTGCCTTTTTCATCGCGGCTTTCAATCATCACACGGGTAACAGCTTTGGTTGCATCTTGCGGGCTTAAGATGCGAACTTTATAGTCGGTCAGCGACACATCTTTTACTTTTGGATAATGCTTTTCTAGCGCTTTTCGCAGCGCACTATCGAGCGCATTTACGGGGCCATTACCTTCTGCGGCGGTCATAATATGCTCACCTTTAATGCCCAGTTTCATCGTTGCTTCCGATTCATTCACCAGCTCGCCTTTGGCATTATGACGGCGTTCGTCACTCGCGCGAAAGCCTTCTACCTCAAAGTATTTTGGCACGGTGCCAAGCATACGGCGGGCGAGTAAATTAAAGGACGCATCGGCGGCATCATAAGCATAGCCCTGCATTTCGCGTTTTTTAATTTCGCTGATGAGTGTCGGTAGATCTTTATGTTCCGCCTCATCCTTTAAGCCCATTTGTTGCAAACGGCTCACCACATTGCTGCGGCCTGCTTTGTCAGAAACTAAAATTACCCGTTCATTCCCCACCGTTTCGGGCGTAATATGTTCGTAGGTGCGACTGTCGCGCGCCATGGCGGAAACATGCAGCCCGCCTTTATGCGCAAACGCCGCTTCACCTACATAAGCAGCATGCGGGTTAGCAGGGCGATTCAACCGTTCATCAAGGAAGCGCGAAAGCTTCGTGAGCTTGCTAAGGTCGCTGGTTTTCACCCCTGTTTCAAAGCCCATTTTTAACATGAGCGAGGGGATGATACTGATTAAATTTGCGTTACCGCAACGCTCGCCAACCCCGTTGAGTGTGCCTTGCACTTGGCGCACGCCAGCACGCACCGCTGCGAGTGAATTGGCCACTGCATTTTCGGTGTCATTATGGCAATGCACACCAAGCTGTGCTTTCGGTAAAGCGCTGCGAACTTCTGTCACAATATCAAAAATCTCATGCGGTAAAGTGCCGCCATTAGTATCGCATAGCACGAGCCAATCGGCACCCGCATCTGCCGCTGCATTGAGTGCTTCAAGTGCGTAGTTTTTATTTGCTTTATAGCCATCGAAAAAATGTTCGGCATCAAACATCACTTCACGCTTTTGCGATTTCGCGTGGGCGAGGCTATCAGCAATCATGCTTAGGTTTTCTTGCAACGATACTTGAAGGGCTTTTTCAACTTGAAAGTCCCAGCTTTTACCAACAATACAAACGCTGCCTTTATGACCGTTTAGCACGGCAGATAAGCCAGGGTCATTCGCTGCCGAACAGCCTTTTTTACGCGTCATGCCAAAGGCAGTTAGGGTTGAGTTCTTCAGCTTCGGCGGATTATCAAAAAAGTAATCATCATTGGGGTTAGCGCCCGGCCAACCGCCCTCAATATAGTCAATGCCAAACGCATCCATCTGCATGGAAATTGCCTGTTTGTCAGAGGCCGAAAAATCAACCCCACGAGCCTGCGCGCCATCACGCAAGGTGGAATCATACAAATAAACACGTTCTTTTTGAGTCATATTTTTAGCCTCGTCGCCAGTCGGTGGAGCCGTCGCGTTTATCTTCTAAAATAATGCCCGCGGCTTCTAGCTCTTGGCGAATGCGGTCAGATGTGGCGAAATCTTTGGATTTTTTTGCCGCAATTCTCGCATCAATTTTTTCTTGAATTTCGCCATCTGCGTCAGAGGCTTCACCTTTAAACCAAGTGTCTGGGGCAAAGCTTAAAAGGCCTATAATATCGCCCATAGCTTTAAGCTGCGAGGCGCTGGCTTTATGCATTAGGCTGATGGCCAGTGGCAGGTTCATATCTTCGCAAAGAGCGTCGATAAAAGCTTGGGGTGGCACGACATCCTTAACGTCTTCGCTTTGTAATTTTCGATACCAACTATCGAGCATTTTTTTAGAATCGGAGAGTAGTTTCTCGTTCCAATCGAGCGGATCGTTATATTTAGTTTGCAGGAATGCAAGGCGTATGGTTTCGCCGTTCACGCCTTTTTCTAGCAGGTCATGCACGGTGGTGAAGTTGCCAATCGACTTGCTCATCTTCTCGCCATCAATGGTGAGAAAGCCATTATGCACCCAGTATTTTGCGAACTGGCTATCAGGATTTGCGCCGCAGCTTTGCGCAATTTCATTTTCGTGATGGGGGAACTTCAAGTCTGCGCCGCCGCCATGAATATCAAAAGTCTCGCCAAGTAAATCAGTGCTCATGGCAGAACATTCAATGTGCCAACCGGGGCGGCCTAAGCCCCAAGGGCTTTCGAAACTGCTGCCTTCATCGTCAGCGGGTTTCCATAATACAAAATCGCCAGGATGGTTTTTTGCTTGGGCTACTTGCACGCGCGAGCCTGCCACTAATTCTTCAATTTTGCGGCCTGAAAGTTTTCCATATTGTTCATCAGAGGTGACATCAAAATACACATGCCCGTTTGATTCATATGCCACGCCATTGGCGATGAGTTTTTCAATCATTGCAATCATCTGCGCGATATATTCTGTCGCGCGGGGCTCAAACGTGGGGGCAATGCAGTTGAGCGCGGCAATATCGTGGTGGAAGGCTGCTGTTACTTCTGTTGTCAGTTCGTTAATACTAATGCCGCGTGTATTGGCTGCGGTAATAATTTTATCGTCAACATCGGTAATATTGCGCGCGTAAATTACATCATTTTCGCCATAGATAAACCGTAGGGCGCGAAATAAAATATCATATACCACTACGGCACGTGCATTGCCCAAATGTGGACGATCATACACGGTAGGGCCGCAAGCATAGAGGGTGATTCTATTCTTATCGAGTGGGGTGAATTTTTCGCGTTTGCGGGTGAGGGTGTTTTGTAGGCTTAATGTCATATCGCCTTGTAACCTATTGTTTCCGTTGCTTCAAGCACGCCTTCGCTGCTTTTGTGCCGCTTTTAATAGCAGCTTCAATGCAGGCGGGGTAGGGCGAGGCTAGCCAATCGCCAGCCAGTGCGAGGTTTTCGTATGGGGTTTGCGCGCTTGGGCGCTTAGCGAGGTTGGTCGCAGTGCTAGCAATGGTTGCACGTTTTTCAGTCACGATGCGGTGCGGCGGCAAGGGACTGTCGCGCAAAGTGGGGTAGCATTTAGTAATTTCCTGCCACAATGTATCAGCTATATTTTTCGTTTGATAAAGTTCTGAAGTTTCGCCGTGGCTGGTGGTGGTTGATAGTATGTTTCTTTTCAAAAACACCCAATGTAGCGGGCTATTAATAACCCCTAATAAGCGTGGGCTGAGCAAATTACTATCCACTAAAAAATGCCCGTTGATAATGGTGTTATGTTCGAGTGGTGGCAAGTTAAGCGTGGGTAAAAGTTCGCTAATAGCTTCGGGTGGCAATGCTAGCACTACGCGTTCATCGTCTTTTACTGTTAGGCGAAACTCGGTAAATTGTAGGGAGGCAATGCGATTATCGGCAAGCTCAATACCGCGCAGGCGTTGCATTAACTCGACTTTTTTAATCTTGGCGAGAGCAGGCGTGATGAGAGCCGCGTTAAAGTCGGTTCGTATTTGCAGGTAATCGGCATAGCTGGGAATTAACATACGCAGCCACACATTGCGCAACAGCTTTGCGCTGGCGTATCTGGGGTGAGTGTTGAGTGCAGCCAAGCAAAGCGGCTCTACAAATTCGTGATAGAAATGCGTGCCTGTATCAAAACATTGCTCGACAGTTTTATTACCGCTGGCAGTGAGTAGTTTCCACCCTCGCCATCCGCCGGGCACAAAGGGAGGGGTTACTTTCCATCGTTTATTTTGTACGACATCGGCAAAAGCATATTCGCTGGCGAAGGGGCGGAATTGATTGAATTTATGCAGCCGCTTAATGTATTTTATCGTGGCGCGATTGGCGCGTAAAATAAGGTGATTACCATTATCGAGCGTGCAGCCAAGTTGTTTATCTTCATAAGATCGGCAGCGCCCCCCTGCCTGATTGGTGGCCTCATAGAGTGTTACAGGCACGCCTTTGCTTTGTAAATGCAGCGCACATGCCAAGCCTGAAAGGCCAGCGCCCACCACATGAACGTGGCGTGGTTTGAATGAATTGTTGAATAAACCTAGCATTTGTTTGAGTTTTTCCGCATAACCGCATTCATGCAAGCAAATTTACAGCATTGTCGCACATTATTGCGCACTCATGATTACCCGCGCTACTTGTTAAGCCTTAGCTTACCACAAATACAGCGAGAAAGACTATGGGTATTAGGCGCGTTTAATGTCGAAATTTCGCGCGCGGCGGAAACGACTGAATTCGCCACAGGTGCTATTCGCCTAAAATGGTGGATGGAAGCGCTTGAGACTTCGCGTAAACATCCTGTCGTTGAAGCATTGCATGAAATGAAATTTGATACTGCTCCTTTGCTGGCCGCCATTGAAGCGCGCGAGGCGGATATTGATACAGGCTATCATTTTGCCGATATTAAGGCGCTCGATATTTATGCGACAGCAACCGGTGGGTTTTGGACCGCGCTGGCTGACAATGATGAACAAACCAATTGGCTGCGAGCGCTAGGGCTTTGCTGGAGTTTGCAAGGGCTGCTATGGGCAACGGGTTATCAGTTAAGCCAAACCTATACGGCTATTCCTGAAGAAGTGGCGGCCGCACATGGCGTGAATTTACTCGCGCCTGAAGGCGATATTACCCATGATATTCATCATATTATTCAAACGCTAAGCCGACGTATTGAAGAGACTATCAAACGCCTAAATAAGCCTGAAGATGCAATGCTTGCCCGCGCCGTGCCATTCATTCAATGGCGAGTGGCGAAGATGCAGCAAAACCCTGCCATCACCCTAGCGCTCAACCCGCAGGAATCGCGCTTGGTGATGTTGTGGAAGCTAATGTTTGCGAAAAGCGCTTAAGAGTCTTTTTTCGCTTTTAGCGCTTTGATACGTTTGTCGACTTCGGCAAAAGGAACGGCTCCAGGGATTAATTCATCGCCGATGATAATGGCGGGAGTACCTTGGATATTACTAGCGTTTGCCAGATCATTCACGTTTTGAATTTGCTTCATTACACGCTCGCCATTCATCTCTTTTTCAAAGGCGGCAATATCAACTTGCACTTGGCCAGCATAGTCCTTTAGCGCGGCAATATCATATTGGCCTTTATGCTGCATAAGCATCATGTGATATTCGAGATATTTTGCAGGCTTAAGGTAAGAAATAGCAAGCGATGCTTGAGCCGCGAGCTGTGAAGTTTCCGACAGAATTGGGAATTCACGGAACACGACCTTAATATCAGGATGTGCTTCAAGCACAGTTTTCATCGTGTTTGCCATGCGTTTGCAATAGCCGCAGTTATAGTCGAAAAACTCAACGATAGTGATGCCGCTAGCGCCAGTACCGGCGGTAGGAGCGTCTGTGGAATCTTTCAGCGCGGCAAGGTTGTCTTGTACCGATTTTTGCATTTGCTGTTGTTGGTCTACGGCTGCACGTTGCTGTAGACTTTGCAGAGATTCAACTAGTTTATCAGGGTTGTCAGCAATATAGCTGGCGACAATCGCCTTAACTTTGCTTTCATCAACGCCAGCGGTGCTGCCTGTAATATTGCCCAGTGGTAAATATTGTGCAGCGACTGCACCTAGCGCTAAACATGCAATGCCTGTTACGACTAGTTTTCCTGTTTCACTCATAATTTCTCTCCATTTATTACTAATAATGTAGCGTGGTTATTTTATCTATGAAGCCTTTTCTTTCTTTTTCTTCTGTAGGCGAATGGCTTCTTCGCGAGCGTCTTGTGCGCGCAACAAGGCGGGCGAACTTTTTGGTAATTTATCGAGCGCTTCGGTGGCGTAGCGGCGAGCAAGTTCGGCTTCATTACGTAAAAGCGAGGCTTCGGCATAGGCAAGTGCAGCCGCGCCGTTATTACCCAGCTTAGCTTCCGATTGACCTAGCAGCTGCCATGTTAGCGAGTTGGTGCTATCTTGTAGGCTGGCTTGTTTGAGATGCTTGGCGGCCAGCGTGTAATTGGGGGTGGTTTGCGAAAGCAGCGCACGTGCATAGTCGGTGCGCAGCAATCCGCTATCAGGAATTAGCTCAACTGCTTTTAAGTAATAAGGTAGCGCTTTTTTATGGCGGCCGTTTTCAGCTAATATTTGTCCTTTAAGTTCAATGAAATAAGGGTTGTTAGGTTCGGCCTTTAGAAGAGTCGAAATTTCGCTTAGCGCTAATTCGGTTTTTGATTGTCGATGATAGGCCACAATACGTGCAATTTTATTGGCGCTGCTTGTATCAGGCGTATTATTAAGCGTTAATTGTGGGTCGTTGATGAAGCCTTTTAATTTCCCCGACACGCGCGCATAGCGCTCAATATCAGCTGGAGACAGGCCATTTCCCACTTCACCTTTTTGCATTAAATGCCCGCGAATATTGGCTACACGCTCTTTCGATAATGGGTGGGTGAGGGCGTAAGGGTCTAGCTGCCCACGGTAGATTAGCTCTTTGGCGCGAAGTTTTTCCATTAGCTCAAGTAACCCACTAACGGGAACTCCTGTCTCATCGAGATAAGTGAGGGCGGCTTGGTCAGCCGATTGTTCGTTCACGCGGGTGAAGGAAAGTAAGTTGCGCTGGGTAACATGTTGGCCAGCAGAAAGAATCCCCGCCGCCGCTTCGCCGCCGCCTGCCAAACCAGCGGCCGCACCAAGAACATAGGTGAGGATAGTGCTAAGTTGAGCATCTTCGAGCGCTTCTGAGCCGCGTGCCAAATGGCCGCCAGCAATATGACCCGCTTCGTGAGCAATAACGCCTTTAAGCATATTGGGGTTATCGGATGCTAAAATTAGCCCTGTGTGAATAAATAAATTCGCTCCACCTGCCACGAAAGCGTTAATGGAAGGGTCGTTAACGATAAAAATGCGAACGGTCGAAGGTTCAAGCCCAGCAGCGCGTAAAAGTGGGTTAGAGTAATCGCGCAGCAGTTGTTCAGTCTCCGCATCGCGAATGAGCGAAAATGCAGAAGCCGGCTGCACAAGCAGCATAACCATTAGACCAGCAAGTAAAAAACGTATCATACCCCCGTAATATAGGGCTGCGATGCCTAGTTTACTAGTGACTAATCAACAATCTTCTGCCACCAGCCACTACGTTTGGGCTTAGCAGGTGCTGCTGGCTCGTCATTAGCGGCTTTCGGCTTTTCAGCTTTTTCCGCTTTTGGCGCGTCATCTTCTGCTTTTTTGCGAGGGCGACCACGGGTTTTCTTAGGCTTCTCTTCTTTTGCCTCAG
>JALZUV010000274.1 GCA_023301245.1 Rickettsiales bacterium | reverse complement strand
CTTTGGATCAGTGAAGCGCCACTTGAGCGGAAACTCGCTCATCGGCCTATATGTTATTTTGCTGATCATTTTTTACAGAACGTCAAAAGCCACCCACCCACTACAGGGGGCGAACTTCGACGAAGGGGTTAATGGTTAAAGTGATCATAAATTTAAACTACTTAGCGTGTAGTGGGTTGGTGTGCGCTGCCTTGTTCGCCGTTGTTATTTTCAGAAGAGCCCACTTCCCTCTATCTCAGTTGATTCGTTCCATGTCGGTTCGAATACTTCATCAACGATTCGATCGTGAGTCTCCTTGCTATGGAGGCCAACTGTGGAATTATCCATTACTGAATGTCCAAAATCAGCACTTGATACCCAAACTGTATCCGCTTCGACGAGAACTAGTTTCGCGTTCACCTTGGGGTTCGTTGCGATTCTTATTTGTGGAAAGTTAGACTTGAGTTCTATGGCTGCCTCCTTGGCGTCTTCGTTGCAGATCACGTAGATGTCTGTAGGTCTCTTAGAGAAGATCCCTCCAATATAGTGTAAGTTCGGCAGCCCGTGAGTGATGATTCGAATCCTTCCACCATAACGTCCGATCTGAGAGAGCCTAGTGCTCCAAGTACTGGCATTGATACATATCTTCCCATCAGAACACGAAAATGCAAAACCACCGTTGTCGTCTTTGAAGCTCATATGATAAAAGGTTTTATTGATTCTTGGCGAACGTCAAAAGCCACCCACCCGCTACAGGGGGCGGATGTTGACGAAGGAGTTGAGGGTTAAAGTGATCATAAAATTAAATTACTTAACGTGTAGTGGGTTGGTGTGCGCTGCCTTGTTCGGCATTTTTATTGGTTTCATTTATTGAGTTTCTTTATGGTCTCTACCCAAGATTCGTATGGTAAAACATAGATCACCTGACGTCCAGTATCGGTTTCTGACTCTAGCTGTATCTTGCTTCCTACTCGATGGATAAACAGAGGACTACTAATGTCAGATGTAATGTCTGGTCCGATGAAAGGAGCTTCTGAGGAATTCCTATCCCATTCCAGAATGACAGTTGTATCATCAGCGGTCAGAGTGTCAGGGGACTGTAGGAGGTAATCGATGTCCTCTGTAGCGAAAAATCGATTATCATCTAGAATAAATACCCAGAGTGAAAATTCATTCTTGCTTTGAACGCATTCGTGATTTTCAGGGATGATAGTCATATTTTCAGCCGAACGTCATAGCATAGCCACCGCGGACGGGGAGGGCGAACTTTGACAGTAGGTTGGTGTTGTAGTTAGAGAAAAACTGCGGATAAAGGCGCCGACCGTGGTTGGCTACTGCGCCTTGTTCGACATTTTTATTGTGGACTATATTCACCTTTATCGTCAACAGATATTGGCAACGTCCTTCGGTATAGCTTCCCGTCTTTCGTCTTAAACCGATACTTCACCATCAAGATGTTCTTACTTTTCCATTCATCTGGTTCTTGTCCTGAACTAACAATAGTAGAAACATCTATACCCATACGTCCTCCAGCTTCTAGCTTAAGCATATCAGGAAGAGTAACGCGGGTAAATGTTCCATCATCGATCTTGCGGTAAATTATAACCTGACTGTGTTTATCTAGCGAATCTTGAATAGCTACCATAGTTCCGTTAGGGTTCCACTTAACGGTTAGCCAATTCTTAAATTCTTTTGGCGTTGAGTAGGTGCTTCTAATTGGAATGGTCGCTATAATCTGGTCTTGATCTTCGCCTAACAAAACCATACTAGTGATTGTAGTTAATCCATGATTAATACAATACAGACCAACTCCTTCTGTAGACTTAGAATCTTTGAACAAAGAACCTGCTTTGAGGTTATCTGTTGTAATGCTTTCCTGACCATAGAGGTTAGAGGCTAATATTGTTAATATGGCGATAAAACGTATCATTTTTAGTCGAACGTCATAGCATAGCTACCCTATGGGAGAGAGCGATGGAGGACGAAGATGTTTAGGTTATAGTGGTGTGAAAACTTGACTGAAAAGGCGCCCATAGGGTTAGCTACTGCGACTTGTTATGCATTTTTCTAGGTTTAGATTTTGATGGGCTTTATTGTAAATTAATTGAATGAACGAACTGACTACTCCATCTGTAATACGAAATCACTATGATGACAAGTTAAGAGATCTTGCGCTAAGGATATTAGCTTAGCATGAAATACGCCTCCATCAATCGTCTTCAATACATTAGAATTGGTTAGTTTGAGCTCAGATAAATTCTTTGGGAATCCTGGGCCACCAGCTGATAAAGCATCCCAAAGTGCATCTAGATTCCTTCCGAAATACTCAGCACCTTCTGTATCGACGACCTTGAGGTATTCATTCCAGAAGTCATCTTTGGTTTGTATTAATCTACAATCTAGAGATTTCATTGCGTTATTGAGCTGACTATTTTTAGCATAACGTCAGAGTGCTGCCACAGGCTGCCAGGCGGCGCGCTCCGATCTCGGTGTTGATGGTTGAATTGTCATGAGATTTTCGACTCGCGGCGGGCAGCCTGTTGGTAGCCACGCCTTGTTCTGTCCGGATTGTTTTGAGACGTCCGTGACTAGGGTAATCTGATTACTCTCCATCGCCCTCAGCCTCCTCTTTCCATTCTCTTGTCGCAAGATCGCACCCGAGATCAATGCCTACTGGCTCACTTCTGTTAGAGTCCTCGACCGTGAGCGATATCGCCCCAGTCTCATCCCGTTTCAAATCGTATGTGATAATCTGAGGGTTCCGAAATCCGAGGGCACATTCAGCGATGGTTACATCTCCGAAGAATCGGTGAACTCGTCTAAGCCCAAATCTCGCGCAACCGCCGAATCTGAATTCCTCCTCGATCTGCGGCGTCTTGGCAACAATGCGATGATCATGAGTGCTGCCCCACTCGTCCATCCGCCACTCGAATCTCACGGCGGTTGCGCCATCCTTCGATATGGCTTCGAGCAGTTTCATTTTTAGACAGAACAGTATTAGATCACTCACCCGTGCGGATATTCGCACTTTGCTTAGTTAGCTGGTTGTAATGGGTCGACCTCATTTATTGAGCCTTATAATAC
>JALZUV010000273.1 GCA_023301245.1 Rickettsiales bacterium | reverse complement strand
TTTTCAATACTGCCACCCGTTGTAATATCTCTCGGTTTTCTTTAACTGTTGGATGTTCAGATTTGCTTCGAAGAATATTGGAGTCTTTAATGTGAATACTTGTCTTAACACTGGGGTGGTTCGTAGGGCGCGCTTATAGCGTGCTTAAAATACAACTGCAAGTTGCCTTCATGGATTTAAATTGTTTCTCAGGGATAATTAGGCACAACCTTACGAGTTTCTTAATGTTTCTATGTTGTAGTGCAGGTGCGATGCGTGCGCATCAATTGTTCGTACTGCGCTTTTTGCTAGATGTTGGAGAGGCGATTGGGCAAGAGTCAGGCACTTTTTACGCTGGTGTAGAATGGCAATATTGGCATAATAAATTTGGCATTGATGGCAAAACGGAATCAGTTCCGCAAGTTCAACTCAAATGGGTGTTTTAAAAGCAGGATATAAAATGATGGTACGAATAATAGTAAGTCTTTTGATTTCAGCGGTTTTTTCCGTTCAAGCATTTGCAGAAGAGAAACTTATCACCATCTATCAAGATGCTGATTTATCGAACCATATCGAATCTTCGGAATCGATCCAAAAAGGGATGGAAGTCGCATTTTCCGAAGTCGGAAATGAGATTGAAGGCTATAAGGTAAAGTTTAAATATCTTGATCATCGCGGTAATGTGGTGCGAAGCCAGCGTAATTACAAAACATTTCTGGATGACCCTACCGCACTGGCTATCTATTCGGGGATTCATTCTCCGCCGCTGATTAAAAATCGCACTTTTATTAATGAGAATAAGGCGCTCACTTTGGTGCCTTGGGCTGCGGGTGGCCCTATCACGCGGCATCCTTCGCCGGAAAATTGGATATTCCGCTTATCGGTTGATGATAAGCAGGCTGGGCCAGTTATTATTGACTTTGCGATGAAGAAAAAGTCCTGCAAAAGTCCGCATTTGCTATTGGAAGATACGCCTTGGGGGGGCTCTAATCTAAAAAGCATGTCTAAGGCGTTAACGGCTTATGGCATTAATACGCCCGCCGTCACACGTTTTGGATGGAACTTAAGCTCAAAAGGTGCGCGTGTTCTCCTACGCAGCATTGTTGAAAAACAAGCTGATTGCATTGTGTTTGTGGGCAACGCTATTGAAGGTAATGTTATTGTACAAACTATGCTGGAATTGCCGGAAGAACAGCGCCTTCCTATCATTAGTCATTGGGGCATTACGGGAGGCGATTTTCATAAGAAAGTAGATGCTGAAAAACGTAAGAATTTGGATTTACACTTCATTCAATCATGTTTTGCATTTACCAATAGTAAGCAAAGTGATTTTGCCAAACAGGTTTTTGAGAAATTAACGCAACATAGCAATGGCGAAATTAGTAAGCCTGAAGATCTACAGGCAGCGGTTGGGTTTATTCATGCGTATGATTTAACTAAACTGCTCATTGAAGCCATTAAACAAGCGGGTTTGACGGGTGATATAGCTAAAGATCGCAATGCAATTCGATTGGGGTTAGAGAGCTTGAGCGCGCCAATTCAAGGGCTTGATAAGACCTATCAGAAGCCATTCTCTGTATTTGACGCACAGACCAATCCGAATGCACATGAGGCATTAGGTAAAGAAAATTACTGCATGGGGCATTATGGCGATTTGGATGAGGTGCTGATCATTCAGTAAGTAAATTATGACCGAACTAAAGCAAAAAAGCGCCTTCGGATTTGTGATGCCCCAGTGGCGTGGTGTCGCACTGTTATGTGTTGGGTTTTTCCTGATCACCTCTATTTTGACGGCCTTCATTATTATTCCTAAAATCAATGAATCCATTGAAGAGAATTACGAAAAAGGATTGCAGGTTGATTCTAAGCTAGAGGCGGAGCTCTTTATCCGATTCGTGGAGAGCCATCGTGTTCTTGTGAGCGATATCACCAAACATCCAAGCCTTACGAATGCCGTGATGCTTTCCAGTGGGGGTAACCCCAAACTTATTGAGCTGCTGGATAATGTGACGATTCGAGAAGCAAAGGGTCGCCTTGTTTTGCAAGATATTGCAGGCAATGTTTTATTTAAAACAAGTAATGAAATGCAAGCTTCTTACAACCAAGATGATTCATGGCTGGAAAAATTGCTTAACGGGGATATCCCTCATCACTTTCAACTCTTAGAGCAAAAAAGGGAATTATTTACCTTTAAAATATCTGTCCCTGTTATCTATACGGGAAATATTGAAGGAGTGTTGAGTGCGGAGATGACAGCTCCGCTGGATCAGCTATTTGTCGCGCAGCTATTTGATGAATCCGTTGCATTAAAACTGATGCAAGATCATGTGATTGTTAAAACCAGCGCTGATAAGATTAGAATTCCTAAAGAAACGTCGTTAAAGATTGAGAAATTCGGTATCACCTTCGTTTATATTTCCGATGAATCCGCCTTCCGCGAAAAAACTGCCAAGATTCGCAACTCAATTTTGGCCGTGTTATTTGTCGGGTTAGCGGCTTCGTTTATCTTTTTCTTTGCCTTTAGTTACAAGACCAATGCTCTGAGTGCCTCCGCTGCCCTTAAAGATAGGAAGTATAGCACCTATGTTATTCCTTTAGTGATTGCGGTGATTGGTATTGCGGCCACCATTACGGCTAGCCGCCTTTTTGAAGATATGCAAATGCAGCAACTGCAGGAAAAGACCGTTACCGCTATGCGGGAGCATTCAGGGAGGCTGGAAAGATATATCACACTTAATATGGAAGCGCTGGATTCTATCAAGGCTTTTTACGGTGCATCGGAAAATGTGGATCGTACAGGGTTCGAAATCTTTGTTAAGTCCGCTCTTGAGAAATACCCGAATATTCAGGCATTGTCGTGGATTCCGAATGTGCCGGACGAACAACGCCTTCAGTACGAGCAGCGCGCTAAAGGGGATGGGCTAACTGATTTCTCCATCACCGAGCGTCAAAATGGCTTGGTCGTACCCGCTGCTAAGCGCGATCATTACTTTCCCGTGTATTTTATCGAACCGTTGGAGAAAAATAAGAAAGCGATCGGATTTGATCTAGCATCGAACCCAAGGCGATTGATGGCACTGAATAGAGCGAGAGACACGGGCAAGAAAGTCGCAACCGCCCCTATCACTCTGGTACAAGAAGAGGCACAGCAAGCGGGTGTGTTGATTTTTAATCCCATCTATAAAAACTCTTTGCCTCATGCGAAGAATCCAGAGAAGCGCCTAAATGGTTTAGCCTCGATGGTATTACGAGTGGGAGACATGGTCTCATATGTTTTGGGAGATAACTTAAATAATATCGCTGTGGATATTCAAGATATTACAGACGAGGCCAATAGTGAGAATCTTTATGCAAGCGAATCAGAGCAAAAGCTTGCCAAGAACGGTTTCGCTTATAGCGAAGTGATAGACTTGGCCGGAAGGCAGTGGAAGATTAACGTCACACCTTACGAGCATCTCATTGTAGGGCGCAGCTCTATCTTACCTTTGCTCATTATGGTGGCAGGTATCTTATTTTCTCTCTTAATTGCCCATTTACTTATTAGTCAAATTCGTCGCCGTGAAGTTGTAGAAAATATTGTTGAAGAACGCACGGCGGAGCTGATGGAATTGCAACAAGCCATGCAACTAGCAATTGAGGGAGTGTCAAAAATTGACACTGAAGGGCGCTACACTTATGTGAATGATGCCTATGCTGGAAAGATTGGTTACACGCCGGAAGAGTTGATCGGAAATCCATGGGATATGACCGTCGCAAAAGAGCAGCGAGATGCTATGAATGATGTCTATCAAACCATGTTAAAAGACGGCAAGGTGATCGCCGAAACCGTTGGTCTGCATAAGGATGGAAGTACCCTGCATAAGCAAGTTACGATGATTTCAGATTATAATAAGCAAGGGGAGTTTGTGGGGAATTTCTGCTTTATGCAGGATATTACGGAACGTAAAGAAGCTGAACTGAAAGTAGGTGAACTTTCTAATATGCTTAAGATAGTGCTGGATAGTGTTCCTTCATTTGTTTTCTGGAAAGATATGGAGGGTAACTATTTGGGTTGCAACTCACCTTTTGCGCTGAATGCAGGTTTTGACTCTCCAGATCAGCTTATTGGTAAAGATGACTTTGATATGCCTTGGAAAGCACAGGCAGAAGGCTATCGTGCGGATGATAAGAAAGTGATGAAAAAAGCTTTGCCTATATTAGGAATTGAGGAGGGGCAAACGACTGCCGAAGGAAAGAATATATGGCTAAGAACCGATAAGGTGCCGTTAATCGACGAATCAGGCAATGTATTTGGCATATTAGGTTCGTTTCTTGATATTACGGAAAGCAAATTAGCAGAGATTGAGCGCGAAAACCTTATCGACAAACTCGGCCAATCCAATGAAGAGCTGGAACGCTTTGCTTATGTTGCCTCGCATGATTTAAAAGCCCCTTTGCGAGCCATCGATAACCTTTCCAAGTGGATTGAAGAGGATATTGCAGAAACGATGTCTGCTGATACCAAAGAGAATATGGATATCATGCGTCAGCGTGTGAAGCGGATGGAGAATTTATTGGATGATCTGTTAGAATATGCCCGCATTGAGCGTAAAGTTAACGATGCATCGTCAGATTTAGTCGAGCTAACCGAGGTTATCGAAGATCTCATAACTCTAGTGGCCGCACCGGAAGGGTTCGAGATTAAAACAAGCACTCTCATGACTGCAATCCACCTGCCACGCATGCCATTGCAGCAAGTCTTATTCAACCTTGTCAATAATGCGATCAAACATCACGATAAAGAAAAAGGCATGATTGAAATTTCGGTTAAAGACATAGGCGATAAATATGAATTTACCGTGAGCGATGATGGCCCCGGCATTGCAGAAGAATATCATGCGAAGGTATTTGAGATGTTCCAAACACTTCGCCCACGTGATGAAGTAGAGGGCAGTGGAATGGGGCTTGCAATGGTGAAAAAGATCGTTACAACTCTAGGTTGTGACCTTCGCTTGAAATCACAGTTAAATGAGGGTACAAAGTTTACTTTCACTTGGCCTAAAAAACCAAAAACATAAGCGGAGATAACGACGAAATGAATTCGAAAATAGAGATTGATAAAACCGTCACCATTATGGTGATTGATGATGATGATGTGGATGCAAAGGCTATTGAGCGTGCCTTTCGGAAAGCTAAAATTGCTAATCCTATTGTGCGCGCCCGCTCAGGCGTGGATGCGTTAGAAATATTGCGTGGAGAAAATGGCAAAGAAAAACTTCAAAAACCCTACCTCCTACTGGTAGATCTTAATATGCCGCGTATGAATGGTATCGAATTCATGAAAGAAATGCGGGCAGATAAAACCATTCATACTGCCGTTGCCTTCGTGCTGACTACTTCCAAAGCGCAGGAAGATAAAGCGGCTTCCTACGAATATAATATTGCCGGTTATATCGTTAAAGAAAAAGTCGGCGAAGATTTCATCAAACTGGTCGATATGATTGAGCATTACTGGCGCATCATTGAGCTTCCTAGCGGTGACTAAGAAGAGCGAATAAGAGGAATGAATTATGTCTAGCTTAGATCTACGTGTTTTAATTATTGATGATGATCAGATCGATCGGAAGCAGCTCATTCGAGCCATGGATAAATCTGGTCTTTCTTACCGTGCAGATGAAAGCGTTAATATTCCTGATGGATTGCAAAAACTCTCTCTCGAGGGCGAAGATGTGTATGATTGCCTATTTCTGGATTATATGATTCCGGGGGCGGATGGATTGGAAGGGCTTGTTGAAATTCATCAGAAATATCCCTATCTACCGATTATTGTGATGACGGGGCAAGGCGACGAATTAGTTGCCGCGCAATCGCTAAAATATGGTGCTTCGGACTATGTGCCAAAACTGGTGCTTAGTTTAAATTCTGTAAGACGTATTATTGAGAACGCCCTTGAGCGTGGTAATTTTAAACGTCGTATGAATCAACAACGTATAGAGTTGGAAGATTTTGCCCGCATTTTAGCGCATGACCTCAAGGCGCCCAGTCGTCAGGTTGAAGGATTTGTAAGCTTCATTCAACGTGATTTGGAAGACGGGAAGCACGATAAAATAAGCGAATATTTAAATTATGTGCATCAGGCGACTCACAAAATGACAGCACTGGTAAGCGTAAAGAAGTCGAGCGGAAGCTATTCAAGCAAGCAAACTATGATAGATTAACAGGCTTGCCAAACCGTATTCTATTTCAGGATTATGTCGAAGAATCATTGAAGTCCACCCAGCGCTGGAACCGTCAAAAAGCACTCATGTTTTTGGATCTGGATGATTTCAAAGAAATCAACGATAGCTACGGTCATGATGCAGGGGATGCAGTGCTCAAAGAAGTAGCAACACGACTTGTGGAGACTTTACGTGATTGTGATGTGGTTGCTCGTTATGCTGGTGACGAATTTTTAGTGCTGTTAGATGATTATTTAACTGGTCATGAATCAGCAGGAGCTTCTGTCGCACTTGAAGTTGTTGAAGCATTATCTGAACCCTTCATATATGGCGAGCATCACATTATTCCTTCTGCCAGCATTGGTATTGTCTTTTTCCCCAACGAGGGGGACAGATACGAAGATCTGATCAGTAAAGCAGATAAAGCAATGTATCAGGCCAAACGCAGCAGCGGATTGCAATTTTGCTTTGCTAATGTTGAAAGACAACCAGCTATCTCCAGTGTTTGTTAAACAGTAGTCAAAGGAGGTAGAGCAAAGCCTCCGCCTTTCTTCTTCTAGCCAGTCCGCGTAATTTTCTTCCACCCGCCCAGATCCAGCGTAATAGCTCAGACGGAATTTCCGCATGTTCCTCACGGTTATAAGGAAAAGAAAATTTATAGGTTGGAGGGTTTTTTGTTATATTAAAGATGTCATCAA
This sequence comes from Rickettsiales bacterium, assembly GCA_023301245.1. GTDB lineage: Bacteria > Pseudomonadota > Alphaproteobacteria > Rickettsiales > JALZUV01 > JALZUV01. The sequence continues at coordinate 4,714 of JALZUV010000273.1, read as the reverse complement.
ACTGAAATGAGCGACCTGTATAGTTAGTGTATATTAATAATATAGATTGCTATAATGAGTCTTAAAGATAAAATTTTGGTTGGGGTAATGGGGCTTTCCAGCTTCGCTGGCTTAAAGGCAAATTCACCTGACAGAAATACGCCTATTATAGACCCTCCAGAAAATAAATATAATATCACGCTCGATTCTTTAACGACAGACCCAGACCCTGAGGTGGCAGAATTTCCTGCTAATGCGGGCGACCCTACAGATCCGCCCGCGAAAACTTCTTATGAAGTATTTCAAGCTAATAAGCATAACTTAGCTTTACCTAAATGGATGAAAGCAGCCAAAGCAGGTTATGATGGTTGGGGGGCAAATCCTGGGTTGGGGGCAAATGTAACCTTTGAAACAGATAGCCCAGTCATTAGCCCAAGTCTTGGTGTTCAAGGGGGAGCAATAGAGATCGGAAACAGATGGGTTGTGAACCCTAATCGTAAACAAGGTAAAGACGAAGCGGGCTTTAGAACTAACTTACAGGTAAATCCAAATAATCCTGATGGGTTCTTCGCTACGACACAGGTTTTTACTAATAAGTTTAGTACTCCTGTAATAGGATATGAGCATGATAAAATAGAAGATGATAAAATTCATATGAGATTACCCCTATTCGCTAAAAGTGTGGAAAATAATGGGCAATATATAATTGGAGCTAATGCGACTTATGAGGTGCAAGGCAATAGAGATTTTGGTTTAAAGCCGTACGTGTCATATAGTACATCTTTGTCGCAAAGAACTGGAAAATTGAATAAACCGCGAAACATTTTTGAGGCTGAAGTTACTGAAAAAGCGGCTCCAGATGGGTTTCTGCGAGGCAGTGTAGGTGCGTTAACCCACCTTGGTTATTCACCTTATCAGGTGCAAGCAGAGCTGGGAAAGAACCCTAACGTTAAAGCAATCGTCGCTGGTAGTCACAATCATGTGGGCGCTGGTGCGACATTTATTCTCGATGATAAAGGGGGCTACCTAGACGAAGAAAGTATTACGGGGCTAGTTTCTTTACCTTTTAATAAAGAAGGGGTCTCTCTTAACGTACAAACTAAAAATATCCTCAGTCGTGACATTGACGTTGAATATAGGGTTAGGCCTGGCGATGATATCCTAAGAACTAAGATTCCTATAATTCAAACTAATAGTGGAAAAGATAAATCTGTGCGCTTTGAAGCTGGAATTAAGACCACCACTCCAACACAAGGAGATGATGCATTTAAAAACATCACAGCGGGTCCTTACGTGGGAGTAAAAAAGAGCTTCGGCAGAGGCTTGTAAGCCCTATTCAATAGTTATATTTTGTAAGATGGCTTGATGGCGCAGTACCATTTATTTTTTAATCCCCAGTTTTTATGTTATGTCCAACCCTATGCAATGGGTTCGGTATAGTTTGACTCGATGGGCAGCCACACAGGCACGCGATAAGTAATTTGGCACGGTTGTTGCTACTATAGTAGGTAAAAGAGGGTAATATTATGAGAATCACAGATTTAAACGGTGTAAAAGGCGCGGGAAAGTCCAAGAAATCTAAGAAATCGGGCGACTCTGGTGCGTTTGATGCCGCTTTGAGCGACGCTGAGGGGACTAGTGAAACTTCTGCTAGCCAAAGCACAGGCTCGGTTGATGGCGTAGTGCCAGCGTCTTTACTATCGTTACAGGAAGTGTCAGATGGTGCAGGTTCGCGCCAACAAACGCTGAAACAGGGGAAGCAATCGCTTGATGTGCTAGAAGATTTACGCCGCGATATGCTGTTGGGTGACGATAACCCGCATCTGCTAAAGCGTCTGCGCGAACAGCAAGCACGCATGCAGCAGCATTCGTGTGACCCTGGCCTGAAAGGGTTGATGGATGATATTGATTTGCGCCTAGCAGTTGAGATTGCAAAAAGAGAACACATTAACGCTTAATTGCGGTTTTTGGTTGGCCTTGGGGTGGCTGCGCTCTATAAAAAGCGCAATATAACAAGGAGTGTCCATGAAATTTCCAGAATCAGCAGCCGTCTTTTGCGGTGCCAGTAACGATGTTGCGCAAACTCACCTAGAGCTTGGAGCAGAGCTTGGCGAGGAATTTGCCAAACATAATATTCGCCTCGTTTACGGTGGTGGAGATTGCGGCGTAATGGGCGCGATTGCCAATGGCACGATGAATAATGGCGGTAAAGTAACGGGTGTGTTCCCTCACAGCCTGAAAAATCTCGAAAATGAGCATGAAAACCTGACCGAAATTATCATGGTAGATACCATGCATCAGCGTAAGGAAATTATGTATCAACGTTCAAACGCGTTTATCATTCTGCCCGGTGGCTTTGGCACAATGGATGAGATGTTTGAGATTATCTGCTGGAAGCAACTGAAATTGCACAATAAACCTATCATTATTATGAACCATAATGGCTATTGGAATCACCTGATTTCGTTGATGGAAAATATCATCGCCAAAGGTTTCGCTAAAGATGAAGTGGCGAAATTCTACAAAGTGGTCGATGATATGCCATCACTGATGGAAGCATTGGAAGTATCGGATTATTCTGATGACCGCGCCGAGCTTGTTTAGGTTTTTACTCTACGTTTTTAGTTTATTTGCCTTACCTGCGCTGGCGGCAAAACCGCTGGTGCATGAATTTAATTTAGAGAACCAATTACGGGTGATTGTGATTGAGGATAATCGCATTCCTGCGGTTAGCCATAACCTGATTTTCGACTATGGTGCGGCGGATGATCCGCGCGGTAAATCGGGTCTCGCTCATTATATGGAACATATGTTGTTTCAAGGTACAGAAAAGCTAAAACCCAACGAATATAGCAAGTTAATTGCGGCAAAAGGTGGCCAAACCAATGCCTTCACCACGGCTGATTACACAGGCTATTGGGTCAATATTGCCAAAGAAAATCTGCCGTTAGTGATGGAATTAGAGGCCGATAGGTGGCAGAATTTGCAATCATCTGATGCTGAATTTTCTAAGGAACGGAAAGTGATTTTAGAAGAGCGCAGCGCACGGGTGGATAATAACCCAGGGGCGCTATTTGCTGAGCAAATTAATGCGGCGCTTTACCTTCATCATCCTTATGGAACGCCCATTATTGGCTGGAAAAATGAGATGGAAAGCCTGACGAAGGCCGATGTGATGGATTATTATCAGCGCTTTCACAGACCGCAAAATGCGCTGCTAATTTTGGCAGGCGATATTACCAAAAGCCACGCGAAAATGCTGGCAGAGAAATATTATGCATCGGTTGCTGTAGAGGGGGAGACAGTTGCCCCACGAAAGATAGAGCCGCCACAGCTAGCGCCCCGCCGCATTACCATGCAGCATGAACGCGTGCAGCGCACCGAATGGGGGAAGGCTTATGTCACCCCAAGTTATGCATGGAAAGCGGATGAAAATAAGCAGCATTTTATTGCGCTGATGATTGCCGATTATTTGCTGGGTGGCAGTAAAACTAGCCGCCTCTATCAGTTGTTGGTAGAGGAAAAGCGTTTGGCCGAATCGGTCGCGACGGATTTTAACCCATTTCGCAAAGGGCCAGGGGAGTTTGAGTTAAGTGTTATCCCCGCGAAAGCCGAAAACTTGGCTGAAATTGAGGAACTAATCGCGCAGGAGTTTAAAAAACTCCAAGAAAACCTGCCAAGTGAAGCCGAGCTGAAGCGTGCGAAAACTCAACTTCTCGCTAGCAATATTTACCTGCGCGATGGGTTGCAATCGCTCGCACAAGTGATGGCGCATTTGGCGATGATTGGCCTACCGCTCGATTTTTACTTTGATTGGGAAAAAACGATTGAAGCCATCACCGCGCAACAAGTAAGCGACAGTCTCGCACTGCTGGACGAGAATTATTCCGTCACGGGTGTATTAGAGCCTACCAAGAAGTAAATGAGCGAGTAAAATCGCACGCCTGTCCCAATGTAAGACAATGCTAACGGCACGGTTGTGTTTGCGGCGCAAGCTATTAACGTAAGGTGGTGAAGCTCTTTAAACGTAAAATAAAAGCCCCTTTACCGCAGGCTAGTGCGCTAATGCAGCGCTCATTGAGTGTGCTGTGGCAGGAGTTCTCTGGGCGGAAACAAGCGCTAACGGCGCAAGAGCTTACCCAGCTACGAGAGATGGGCGACGCGTTGTGGGAAATGCATTGCAGCTGCCAGCATTTGCTAAAGCAGGTGCAGCCGCCAATCGCGCCGCACTCACTTATAGAATAGCTTAGCCTTGGTCTAAGAAGCTACGCATTTTGCGTGAGCGGCTTGGGTGCTTCAGCTTACGAAGTGCTTTTGCTTCAATTTGACGAATACGCTCACGCGTTACGCTAAATTGTTGGCCAACCTCTTCTAACGTGTGGTCGGTGTTCATGCCGATACCAAAACGCATACGCAACACACGCTCTTCACGCGGGGTGAGAGAGGCGAGAATGCGCGTAGTGGTTTCACGCAAGTTACTATGAATAGCTGAATCAACTGGTAGCACCGCGTTAGAATCTTCAATAAAGTCACCTAATTGCGAATCTTCTTCATCACCAATTGGTGTTTCGAGCGACACAGGTTCTTTGGCAATTTTCATGACCTTACGTACTTTATCAAGTGGCATCACAAGGCGTTCTGCTAGCTCTTCTGGCGTTGGTTCGCGGCCAATTTCATGCAGCATCTGGCGGCCCGTACGTACAATTTTATTAATCGTTTCAATCATATGCACCGG
>JALZUV010000272.1 GCA_023301245.1 Rickettsiales bacterium | reverse complement strand
CTTCCACCGGTACAGATCAAGGTAAAACCTATGCTACACGCTTGTTATGCAAGCAATTGGGCAGGGTGACCGCTATTAAGCCTGTTATTAGTGGTTATAATACTGACGATGAAGCTTCCGATACTGCCTTAATTTTGGAGGCCTCGCAATCGGGGCTAACGGTTGAAGAATGTTCACGGTGGCGCTTTAAAGAACCAGTATCGCCTGATTTAGCGGCAGGACTTGAAGGAAAAGCAATAAACTTCAATGAGTTGGTTGAATTTTGTTCGCAATCTAAGGTTCAAATAATTGAAGGTGCTGGCGGGGTAATGTCGCCCATCACCACTCAGCACACTAATTTAGATTTGATAGAGGCCACCCGTAGCGAAGTTCTGTTAGTTTCCTCGCTTTATCTAGGCTGTATTAGCCATATTTTGACAGCGCTAGCCGTTATTGCGCAGCGAAATCTGATAGTTAGGGGGCTGGTCTTAACGCCAGTTTCGCTTGAAAATATGCCAGCGACTACGGTGCTTGCATCATTAACGCCACAATTATCGGGCGATTTACCAGTTTTTATACTAGAATATGATAAGAATTTACATCAGAACTGGAAAAACCAGCCTGACTTAACTAGCGTGAGTTTACCGAAATGAGATTCCCCAACCTTTCCTTATTTCCCTTTTTCAAAGCAAAAGAAAAAGATGATAGTGACTTCACTTATGCGAGCTTTACGGCTCGTACCTTTGCCCTAACAATAGATATGCTATTGTTATTTGTGGTTTTTTCTCCTGTTTTTAGCTGGGTTAGCCAAATAATACTCCCTAACTTTTATTCAGTAGGTGGAGATAGCTATGTGCATGGGCTGATTGCTCAATTTGCCGCAGAAAGAATTAGTTCAGAAACAATGTTTCTGAAAATGGAGCAAATGGGATTATATGAAAAACTCGGACTCGACTATGTGCTGCAATTTTTCGTATCGGGAATTTTCATTATCTTCTCATGGGTAAAGTTTAATACCACGCCCGGCTTATTTGCTTTTCGTATGTCAGTTGTTGATGCTGATACGGGGCTTGAACCAAGTACGAAGCAGTATGTGATACGCTATATAGTGGGGATTATCTCTATCATGCCTTTAATGTTGGGCATGATGTGGATGTTCTTTAACGCACGTAAAATGAGCCTACATGATGTGGCGGCTAACACCGTAATTGTGCGCCGCAAGTTCCGCTTCGGTAAAAAAGAAGTGCAAGATGATGAAGAAAAAGAGTCGCCGCAAGAGCCACCTTTAGGAGAGTAGGTCGATTTGCTCTTCTGTTAGACTGCCAGGTACCATCATAATTGGCACGCTTATGCTTTTGCCTAATTCTTCCGTTAAGGCGGCCATAAGCTTGGGTGCTCGGTGTGAGGCAGGGTTGATTGCCAAAATAATGAGATTAATATGAGGGCTTTCTTCAATGGCGGCGAGAATGCCATCGATAAGCGTATCTTCGCGTACCATCAGGCTCGTATCAGCGACACCATGATTTTCGGCCAATTGCTCCATTTTCATCATTAGCTCATCCGCTTGCTCTTCACGTTCTTCGCGAATGGCATTGGTGATAGCGGCGAGGCCTTGAAACTCTGTGGGTTCTATTACATGCAAGATGGTAATATGGTGTTTTCGGCGCTGGGCACGTAAGCAGCCGTAGCGTATTGCTACCGCGCTTTCATCTGCATCGCTTACGCAAATTAAGATGGTTGGCGAATTGGCCGCATCGTCTTTTATAGCTTGCAGTGGCATGAGGGGAATCTCCTAAATAATCCGTGAGAATAATTGGCTAATGGTCCACCCAACTGACAGGGCAATACCAATGGCAAGTAAGGCGTAAAGAATAGAGTTATTATGTGCTAGGTCGTAAATAAATGCATCAAAGCCAACTTTTTCGACCGTGATGGGAAGGGTTTGCATACCGCGCAGGCGATTATCTTCTATCAGGTACATATCCACCGCGTAGTTACCGCGTGGCAGCGTATCAGGGAAGGTGATTTGTGTTTTAAACAGCGTGTCATCCATATATTTTAGCGGTTCTGAAAATTGACGGTATAAGCCTTTTTGCTGTTGCAGCTCTAGAAATGCAGTCGTAAATTCTTCGCGTTCAGAAGCTTCAATGGGGCGCGGAGTGTTTAAAATAATATGCCGCTGGCCTATTTCTAAGCTTTGATGCAACGACGATAAGAGGCTTGTTGCATCAGTATTATTGCCGCTAAGCGAATAATAATAAGGCACATCGAGGAAAGTGACCGATTTACCATTGATCCACATTCCCCCGAAGGCTTCTTTCTTTTTACGTACAGTGACGTTGCGTTTAGGGCCGCGAACGGTCAGCAGCACATCGCCCGGATCATTCTGCGCGCCAAATAGGATGATGCTTTTACCCGTAAAGGTGGAATCGATATTTACATGATATTCCGACATATCGCCAATCAACGGTTTGGCGATGGCCGAACCTGCAAATAAGCTTAAAAGGAATATCATAAATACGAAACGCATTTGCTACTTATATCAGAAAGCCTTCTGCCATCCAGCCGTTAATTTCCAATCGCTTGAAAGCTGTGGTCCATCTAGCTTTTCATAGAGCGGCGCGCCCACTTCTATGGCTAAGCGATGATGGTTTAGCTCAGGCAATACTAGATTTACCCCTACAATAGCGTCAACCCGCTTACCGCCGCGCAAGTCGGCGCGGGCAGTTGGCACGACTGCCACGTTCAAACTTCTATCAGCCCCATCAACATTGCCCCA
>JALZUV010000271.1 GCA_023301245.1 Rickettsiales bacterium | reverse complement strand
GTCAGCGTGCGTTCGCCTTCATTAGCCGAGATAGAAATTTTCAAATCCGTATTTTTACCCATCAGCTTATCGTTCGATAAAGCTTGATAACGCAACTTGTCGCACGCATCCGATGCATTCGAAATCAGCTCGCGCAGGAAAATATCTTTATTCGTGTAAAGCGAGTGAATCATCAGCTTCAACACCTTCGATATCTCCGCCGAAAATTCGTGCTTCTCTACCTTAGCGTCACTGGTTTTAGATTCCGTTTTCTTCTTAGTTTTAGCGTCAGCCATAATACCCTCATATAATTTATTCTATGGAGGTGATATGGGGCTTTTTAATCAGATTTCAAGATGCCTAAGTCCGAAATTCCCGCGTAGGCGGGAATCCAGTTACGATAGCTCGTCAAATAAATCATTCCAATCAGGATTCAATTCCTCAATCAGGCGTAACTTCCAGGCGCGATTCCATTTTTTCATCTGCTTTTCACGCAATGCGGCATCTTCAATACCGTCATACAATTCGAAATAAACGAGCATGTTTGTTTGATATTTTTTAGAAAAACCTTCAACCACATTCGTTCGATGTTCATATATTCGTCGCACTAAATTCGTCGTCATTCCGATATATAACGTACCATTACGCTCATTGGTCAAAATATAAACAGCGGGCTGCTTCATAGGAAAACCGTAACTCCCTCAAAAGCAGGAGTCAGTTATTTCATTTAGCTGGATACCCGCCTACGCGGGTATTTCGGTTGGGTGGAAGGATATTTATTTCGGTTAAGAGAGTTTTTGTTTCAAAACCTCGTTAACCGCTTTCGGGTTGGCTTTGCCTTGAGATGCTTTCATCACTTGCCCTACGAAGAAGCCGAATAGCTTTTCTTGTCCGCCTTTATAGGCGGCTACTTTATCGGCATTGGCGGTTAGCACTTCGTCTATCATGGCTTCAATAGCGCCTGTGTCGGTGACTTGTTTTAGGCCTTCTTGCTCAACGATGGTCGCGGCATCCGCGCCTGTTTCGAACATTTTATCTAGCACATCTTTGGCGATTTTTCCTGAGATGGTGTTATCTTCGATGAGTGCTAGCAACCCGCCGAAAGCTTGGGGAGTCACGGGAGAATCTTCAATATCTTTTTCGAGCTTATTTAAGCGTGCAAAAAGCTCGCCTGTCATCCAGTTCGCAGCAAGTTTTGGGCTATTGTCGTTCGCCACTTCTTCAAAATACTCAGCGTAGGCTTTGTCAGATACTAAAACACTAGCGTCATAAGGGGTTAAGCCCATGTCGGCAACGTAGCGGTTCTTTTTATCGTCGGGCAATTCTGGCAAGGTCGCTTTAATTTTATCGACATATTCTTGGCTAAATTCTAGCGGCAGTAAATCTGGGTCGGGGAAGTAGCGGTAGTCATGCGCATCTTCTTTACTACGCATGGTGCGGGTTTCGTTTTTATCCGCATCATACAGACGAGTTTCTTGGGCAATGCTGCCACCATCTTCGAGGATAACCACTTGGCGGTTTGCCTCAAATTCAATTGCTTTTTGCATGAAACGCATCGAGTTTAGGTTTTTAATCTCGCAGCGATCTCCAAGCACAGGGTCGCCCACTTTACGAACCGAAACGTTAGCATCGCAACGCATTGAGCCCTTCTCCATATCGCCATCGCACGTACCTAGGTAACGTACAATTGCGCGGAGTTTCTTCATGTAGAGTGCGGCCTCAAGCGGGCTACGCATATCAGGTTCGGATACAATCTCCATCAGCGCGATGCCTGAACGGTTCAGGTCAATAAACGTACTGTCAGGAGAGGCTTCATGCAGCGATTTACCTGCATCTTGTTCCATATGTAGGCGCGTAATACCAATGTCGCGCGCCGTGCCATCAGGCATATCAATTGTTAGCGTGCCTTCGCCTACGATAGGGTCGAGGAATTGTGAGATTTGGTAACCTTGTGGAAGGTCAGCGTAGAAATAGTTTTTACGGTCAAACACGGAGCGATTATTGATTTGGGCTTTTAAGCCTAAACCTGTGCGAACGGCTTGTTCAACGGCCACTTCATTTATCACAGGTAACATACCTGGCATTGCGGCATCAACAAAGCTTACTTGGCTGTTAGGCTCGGCACCAAATTCAGTCGCAGAACCTGAAAATAATTTTGCGTTGGTCGAAATTTGCGCATGAACTTCAAGCCCCAGCACAACTTCCCAATCGCCCGTATTGCCTTTGATGATATAGGGTTCGCTCATAGATGCCTCGAAACAATTTTTTTGTGGGGAGCATTGGAGCGGATACCGGGAATCGAACCCGGGTATTTAGCTTGGAAGGCTAATGTTCTACCATTGAACTATATCCGCAATAATGCTGTAAATTAGCATTAGCAATCAGCGCCCTTTAAGGCAAGGTTTTATGCAACAAATATCAGGGTAAAATGGCGAGAGTGACGAGACTCGAACTCGCGACCTTCGGCGTGACAGGCCGACGCTCTAACCAACTGAGCTACACCCCCGCATTTGTACTTATGCTTGTAGATTTTGCCGATGACAAAGGCAAGCATAAAGTCGGAAAAAGAATGGTGGGTGATGACGGGGTCGAACCGCCGACCTATTCGGTGTAAACGAATTGCTCTACCAGCTGAGCTAATCACCCTTATTCTTTAAAAGACGTTGCGATGTTTAGCCCCTGCAGCACGGCTTGGCAAGCCCTAATTCAATGTAAAAAAAAACGGCGCAGCCGCTAGGCCACGCCGTTTTATAAAAAAAGATTAAAACTAACTATGCAGCTTTTTTCTTATCCTTGTTTACAACTTCTTTAAGCGCTTTACCTGGACGGAATTTAGGCTGGTTAGAAGCAGCGATTTGAATCACTTGACCATTACGTGGGTTACGGCCAGTGGTCGCTTTACGGTGTACTACAGTAAAAGTACCAAAGCCTACTAGGCGTACTTCTTCACCAGATTCCATTGCTTCAGTAATAGCACCAAAAGTAGCATCTACTGCTTCAGTTGCTTTCGCTTTTGTCATATCAGCGCCTTCTGCTACTGCAGAAATAAGTTCATTTTTGTTCATTGTTCACTCCCTGTTATTGTGTTTTTTTAAGTTTATAACGAGCTAAATAAGCATCAAAACCCGCTGTGAGCCTTGGCTTATCGCCTGTGAAGGACACGAAAGCACCAATTCCCCCTCGTGTAAAGGGTTAAATGACTAAAAACAGCCATTTAACCCTAATATAGAGCAAAAACAGGCGATAATTGCGTTTTAACCAAGCCAGCTCGCAAGGTTAACAACATATTTTTGTGAAAATGCCCCACCTTCATATTTCTGCAATAATTAGTTGGTAGAATGAAACTTGAATAAACATAGGAAGCCATATGCCTTTAGAATTAGATGATAAGTTAGCAGAGTATTTGAAAGAGCAAAACCTGCTCGACCACTATAATGAAATAACTGCCGATGGAACCCTGACACTTCAATATGAGCAAAATGGTGACACTATTAATATTAGCACTGATAACCCACAAGACATTGTAGATATTGTTAAAGCAGAAGGGTTTGCGGCAATGCTAAGGGGCGGAGAAGATGCTGCTCCATACTTTGAGAAATACACTGCGGAAATCAGCACAGCGTCACAAGTAAAAAATAGCCCACAAGCCCCTGCTGTGGCAACCACGCCAGCGCCCGAAGTCGAAACAGTTGCAAAAACCAAGCCGAAAATCGATCAAGCCTATCATAACGAACTAGATAATAAATATGCAAACCTTAACAATGAAGGCCCTGTTACATTCACCAAGAGCGATGGTACTAGCTACCAACTAAATGGGTCAGAAGCACTTGATGCAATGCATCTATTAGGTGAACGTGGATATCAAGAAGCATTAAAAGGTAATGATAAATATATTAGCCAATTAGAGAAATACTCGCAACTAGGTGCCGATGTTGGTGGTACAGGCTACGGAGTTACCTCATTTACTGTAGCGGAGAAAGCCGTTGCAGTCGAACAAACGCAATCGGTAAGCGAACGCACGCCAATAGCTACATATACGATGAAGCCAATATTGCCAATCGGCGCTCTATCTGCCAGCACGTTGCTGGATATTGATGCAGTAAGCGCCAGTTTCAACAAAGTAATTGAAGAGGCAAAGGGCGTGGACCTAGGCGAGAAATCCAAAAACACTAAACTTGATAGAGAAACGCAAGAGCCTTCTGTTATTGGAAATATTGTAGAAGAATATAATAATAAAGCGGCAGCTGAATACGTAAAACCAGTAGAAAACGGCGTAGCCCTAGGAGAAAAATCCCCAAACACTAAACTTGCTAGAGAAACGCAAGAGCCCTCAGTTATTCGAGATATTATCGAAGAATATAATACGGAAACACCAACCGAAAACGCAAAAACAGAACCAACTTCCACTTTAGATAAGATGGCCGAAGAATACGGCACACAAGCACCCGCCGCTTCAAGCGCCCCCGCGCCGAAAGAAGCTTCATCTTACGAAGATATACTGAATGAATATGGATCGGAAACACCAGAAGCTAAGGCAGAAACTACGCAGCCAGAAACTTCATCTTATTCAGATTTGAGCGAGAAATATAGTGAGGCTCCCGCCGCAAATAAAGATGAAACACCTGCAACTACCCCAGCCGCACCTGCAGCGCAAGCCGTACCAGAAGCGTCAGCCGAGGCTAAGGCCAGTTTTATGGATAAAGTAGTTGCATTCGAAGCGCCTGAAGCACAGGGAAAATTTAAAGAAGCGCTGGAAGTAATGTCAGCCGACAAAGACTTCAAAAAAAGGGATTTTAAACGTGCCGCAGAAACTGCACGAGAAATGGGTGCAGAGAATTTCTTGAATACCGTAAAAACAGTCGATGCAAAAGATATTAACTGGCAAGATAAAGCGACTTATTCTGCGCAAGAAAAGGAAGCCTCGAAAAATCAAGATAAGTTAATTAATAAAGTGCAAGATGCGGCCAAAAACGAGGTCGATAAGACCAAAGCGAAGCATGAAAATAGCACAAAAGAGCAAATAAAACAAAAAGCTGGAGATTGGATAAAAGATCAACTAGGCGGCGCATTAGGAGGATTAAGCTCCGTTGAAAGAAGCCATCTTGAAAATGGCATGCAAGACGTCTCCTTAGACAATAGCGCCCCCACTATGAATCAAGCAGGGCGATCTGAGGGCCGTGCAGTTTAGTGCTTAACTACTTTGCCATCCTCATCGCCATCAACAGGCATTTTCATGAAATCTTGCTCCATCGCTTCCGTCCATTTTAGGGGCTTAAGCTTTTTCGTCAGCGCAATTTTCAATACTTCATCGACCGTGCTTACAGGGATAATTTTCAATCCCTCTTTCACATTATCGGGAATCTCTTCCAAATCTTTTTCATTCTCTTGAGGGATAATCACCGTTTTAATGCCGCCGCGCAATGCTGCAAGCAGCTTCTCTTTTAAACCACCAATAGGGGTTACACGGCCACGCAAAGTTACCTCGCCTGTCATAGCCACCGTACGGTCTACAGGGATACCAGTGAATACCGAAACAATCGTAGTTGTCATGGCAATACCTGCACTCGGCCCATCTTTAGGCGTTGCACCATCAGGCACGTGAATGTGCAAATCTTTACGTTGCATATGGCGCGGATCAATACCGAACTCAATAGCGCGCGAACGCACATAGCTTAACGCAGCTTGCGCTGATTCTTGCATCACCTCGCCAAGCTTACCCGTAATACTCACTTTACCTTTACCGCCAACAGCGACCGATTCAATAATCAGCAAGTCGCCGCCTACTTCTGTATAGGCCAAGCCTGTGGTCATGCCGACAAGGTTTTCAGATTCCGCCTCGCCATAGCTGTATTTTTTAATGCCCGCATATTCTTTCAAATTTTTCGGCGTTACTGCAATCGACTCATGCGTGCCTTGTAAAATTTGCTTCACGGCTTTACGCGCTAATCGTGCTAGCTCGCGCTCTAGGCCACGCACACCCGCTTCACGCGTGTAGTAACGAATTAACTCGCGCAATGCTTCTTCCGAAATTGACCATTCCGATTTTTTCAAACCATGCGACTTCACCTGCTTGGCGATAAGATGCTGTATGGCAATACCCACCTTTTCATCTTCGGTATAACCCGAAAGGCGAATCACCTCCATACGGTCAAGTAATGGGCGCGGCATATTCATGCTGTTAGAAGTGGCAAAGAACATCACACCTGAAAGATCATAATCAACCTCTAGATAATGATCGCCAAAATTAGCGTTTTGTTCAGGGTCGAGCACTTCGAGCAACGCTGCCGCAGGGTCGCCGCGGAAATCATTGCCCATCTTATCGATCTCATCCAGCAAGAAGAGCGGGTTGCTCGTTTTAGCCTTCTTCATGGATTGCACAATTTTACCCGGCATCGAGCCAATGTAAGTACGGCGATGACCACGAATTTCCGCCTCATCACGCACACCACCGAGCGAAATTTTCACGAAGTTACGCCCCGTCGCTTTCGCAATTGAACGTGCAAGCGAGGTTTTACCCACCCCTGGCGGGCCCACCAAACAAAGGATAGGGCCTTTGAGCTTTTTCATGCGCTGCTGCACAGCCAGATATTCAAGGATACGTTCCTTGACCTTCTCAAGACCAAAGTGATCAGCATCTAGAACTTCTTCGGCCTTATTAATATCGCGCAATACGCGGCTATTTTTCTTCCACGGAATCGATAACATCCATTCCAAATAATTGCGAATGACAGAAGCTTCAGCCGACATAGGGCTCATAGTTTTCAGCTTCTTCATTTCAGCCAAACACTTCTCTTTGGCCTCTTTGCTTAACTTCGTTTTTTCGATGCTATCTTCCAGCTCGGCAATTTCACCTTTGCCTTCACCACCATCGCCATCGCCTAATTCTTTTTGAATGGCCTTCATTTGCTCATTCAAATAATATTCGCGCTGGGTTTTTTCCATCTGACGTTTCACGCGCGAACGGATACGTTTTTCGGTATTCAACACCGAAATTTCAGACTCCATCAGTCCGTAGATTTTTTCTAAACGTTCTGCAATCTCGATGGTTTCAAGTAATTCTTGCTTTTGCGAAATTTTAATCGCGAGGTGCGATGCCAGCGTATCAGCCAAACGTGAAGGATTATCTATTTGATTAACCGTACCGAGAATTTCCGACGGAATCTTTTTATTCAATTTAATATATTGTTCAAAATGGCTTTTCGCAGTGCGTGCCGTTGCTTCGGCTTCCGCCGCATCAGTCATTTTATCATCGAGCTTATTAGCTTTAACTTCGAGGAAATCTTCGTTATTCACAAAGCTCGTAATTTTCGCACGGCTAATACCTTCAACTAGTACTTTTACTGTGCCATCGGGTAAACGCAATAGCTGCAATACAGTGGCAAGTGTACCCACCTCAAATAGGTTGTTACGCGAAGGATCATCTTCACCCGCTTCTTTTTGACTAAGCAGTAGAATTTTGGAATCCTTACCAACCACCTGCTCTAGCGCCTTGACCGATTTTTCACGTCCCACAAAAAGTGGAACAATCATACCAGGAAATACGACAATGTCGCGAAGAGGTAGAACGGGATAAACAGCCATGGTCAATGCTTTCAAATGATTACTCTAATAATATAGGCCGCTTTTTAGCAATTTCCAGTGTCACCACCAAAGAAACAACAAATGCAGCTACTTTATCGAGATTGTCACACAAAAAAGCTTCAGAATGGTTAATAGAAACAACTTTTATCTATCCGATTTATTAGATAAATTTTGAAAACTTCTGGAACAACCAATGAAGTTAGCCATAAACCATTTAATCAGAACACACCTACCCTTAGGGTAGAACGCTAGTATTAGAAAAGAAGCTCTTAGATGCAGTAGTTTCTAAGAAGCTTTTTTCTTTGTACCTTTAACCAACTTCGGCTTTGCTTCGCCCATCACTACTTTACCATTGATGACCACCTCGGTTACGTCTTTCGCCGATGGAATATCATACATTAGGTCTAGCAATAGCTCCTCGATAATGGCACGTAAGCCACGAGCACCCGTTTTACGATCAAGCGCTTTTTCAGCGATGGCCTTTAGAGCACTTTTATCAAAATTCAAATCAACACCTTCCATTTCAAACAATTTCTTAAACTGTTTGACGAGTGAATTTTTAGGCTCAGTCAGGATAGTGATAAGTGCATCAACATCTAAGTTTTCAAGGGTTGCAATGACAGGTAAACGACCAACAAATTCGGGAATTAAACCGTATTTCACCAAATCTTCAGGCTGAAGTTTCTTCAGCGCTTCACCAACATTTTCTTTCTCTTCATTCTTCACCTCAGCACCAAAGCCAATCGCCGAGCCTTTACCACGCTGACCGATAACTTTTTCGATACCCGCAAATGCACCACCACAAATGAATAGAATGTTCGCCGTATCCACTTGCAAGAACTCTTGCTGTGGATGCTTACGCCCCCCTTGCGGTGGAACAGAAGCAACGGTACCTTCCATAATTTTTAGCAATGCTTGCTGTACGCCTTCGCCCGAAACATCACGCGTGATAGACGGGTTATCAGACTTGCGAGAGATTTTATCCACCTCATCAATATAAACGATACCACG
>JALZUV010000270.1 GCA_023301245.1 Rickettsiales bacterium | reverse complement strand
GGCTTGGCAGGGGCGCGCCATTTGCAGTCGCGCTTGATGGCTTCAATTGATTGCTCGCGTATATAGTGGGGGCAATAACCTGCATTCTCGCATACGGTTCGAAAATCTTCCGCATTGTTGGTTAGCCAGCATAGGGCCTGTGACTTCTCGTATTTTAGTTCCATCTTCTTCGATTGACTGGAGGCATCCATTAGCGCTTGGGTTATTACCGCCCGCCATAATGCTCTCTCGCCTATAATTCCCATGGTTGGAATCTCTGTTCCGTATTTTTCCATGATTTGCATCCTCCTGTTATGAAAAATCTTGCTAAGGTAAGATATATCCATAATTATCTAAGACGGAAGTATTAAAATGAATGAAGATGCAGAAAAACATGGGCGACCCTCTGGCACGGTCAGCACTCAAACCTTGCTAGCGCGTATTGTAGGGATTCTCAATTTAGTGGAGAAATCAGTGACGAAAATATACGATGATGTGATTGATAGAAATGATGAAATAGAGATTAAAACCAGCGTAGTTATCGCCGATTTAACAAAGTTAATGCAGCTATTAGAAAAGCAATATTCGCTGTTACGCACCGTTGAAAAAGAGCAGCAAGAAGCCATTGAATTACCCAAACCTAACGAAGCGTTAATTAGGAGTTATCTAAATAAGAAGCACGAAAAACTAACCCGCGCCGAAAAATCATTGCAGAAAGGCAAGCATAAGCATGTCTCGTTTGACTGAATATGAGCAGCATCAGCAAATGCTCGCGCAGGAGGCGCAGGTGCTTAACGAAAGCTTCCCGCTGTTTTTACATTATGCCTTTGGCAGCTTAAACCAAGGCGCGGCATTTTTGCCTAATTGGCATATTGATGCGCTGACTGATTATCTGCAAGCGGTGGAGGCAGGGCAGGTGAAGCGCCTGATTATCAACATGCCGCCGCGCTATTTAAAGTCGCTTACCATTTCGGTTGCATGGCCCGCATGGCTGTTGGGGCAACAACCTACGCGGCGAATTATTGTTTCTTCTTATGCAGAAAAACTAAGTTTAAAACACTCACTTGATACGCGGCATTTACTGGCCGAGCAATGGTATCAACGTGCCTATCCGCAAGTGCGTATCATGGGGGGGCAGAATGAAAAGCATAAATTTGTCACCGATAAACATGGCTTTCGCCTTGCCACTTCAGTGGGCGGAACTCTCACAGGCGAAGGGGGAGATATTTTGATTATTGACGATCCCATCAACCCGCTAAATGCTGAGTCGGAAACGGTGCGTAGCAAGGCAAATCGTTGGTTTGAACATACATTTTCTTCACGGTTGAACGATAAGAAAAATGGCGCAATGGTGATTGTCATGCAGCGCGTGCATGAGGATGATTTATCGGGGCACCTCATTCGTAAAGGCGGGTGGGAGGTGTTGGAACTTGCCGCCATCGCTGCGAAAACCCACTATCTATGCGGCCATATTCGGCGGGAAGGCGAACCCTTGCATGAGGCGCGTGAGGATATTTCTCAGCTTAATAAAATGAAACATGAAATGGGGAGTCATAGTTTTTCGGCACAATATCAACAACGCCCACGTCCGCGTGAAGGTGCTATGTTACGCCGTCATTGGTTGCTCTATGATAATCCGCCCATCGCGGGCGAAGGCCAGATAATTCAAAGCTGGGATACAGCCATTAAAGCCGGACAAAATAACGACCCCAGTGTGTGTATTACCGCGCAAATTATTGACGGCGAATGTTATATTCATGAGGTGCTATGCGAACGGTTGGAGTATCATCAATTGCGCGCTGCTGCGCTTGCTCGCGCTGATAAATGGCAACCTGATGCTATTTTGGTGGAAGATAAAGCAAGTGGCCAATCGCTGTTGCAAGATTTGAAACAAGATACTAGCTTGCCGCTTATTCCCATCATGCCTAAGCAAGATAAGCTCACGCGTTTTGCTGCGGTGACCCCGCTCATTGAGGCGGGTAGGTTGGTGTTACCTAAGCAGGCCAATTGGCTGGCGGATTTCGAAAATGAATTGCTAACTTTCCCCGCTAGTTCGCATGATGATCAAGTGGATGCGTTAAGCCAGTTGTTGGGGTGGTGGAAAAAACGTAACGGAAATGCCGAGGCGATGGTGCGACGAATTTAATTATAATTCAAGGTTTTGCGAACGCTGATTAATCGCCTTTTTAATTGTCTCGCAGGTCGCATGGTTGAGCAGTTTTTCTTTCAAAAGTAGCTGCAAAAGTGGCAAGGTGTTTTTATCATTTTTTTCTAGATAAATAGTGAACTCTCGATGGCCAGGGATGGATACCGTGTCCGATTCGTAATCATTTATACTTGCTTTCAAGCTAGGGTTCTTTTGAATTTTAGCTAATATTTTCAGCCCATATTCATTTTTATCAAACCCAAGAACAAAGTTTTCAATATCAAAATTATGGGTGAAGCCAAAGCCTTTTTCTTTATCATCAAAGGTGATGTAATCTTCGCTTACCTTGGGTATATTCGTATAAAGAACGCCGTTTCCTATAGGTTGATTTACAATGAACCTGTCCCTATTCATCGGGTGGTGTACGGGCGCTGAAAGATACCCTATGCCATAACCTGTTTGGTCAGATAAGCGTATTAAGTCATCGAGCTGTTTTGCTTCTTTTCCTATATCAATTATATAGTTTGCATCGAATTTATAGCCAAACTCCTTCAAGTTTCTTCGAATGCCTTCGAAATCTGTTTCGTTAGAGTTTTTACTGCTTAGTAATGTTTTCTCATGCTCATCTAAATGTGCAGTGAAGGCATCAGAGAGCTTTTCATCCATCGCTTCATCTTCGAAACTCGCTTTAGCATCATCATCATGATGAGAGAATTTATCTAGCAGCACTTCATAGTGCTGCTTATCCAAGCTAAAGAGTAACTCCTTACCTAAAAGCTGGTTAAGCGTTAAGTTTTCATCCTCTACGCTATACTCAATCCTCAAATATTCATGAATATATTGCGCGACTTGTTCGTTGAAGCTGGCTTCCATACGCGTAAGCTTACATTCAAACCTTTAAAAAATGATGAATAAGGGAATTAACCCCTTCCGAGAAAAAATATATAAGATATTTCTTATTTATAGGCTCAAACAATTATGAGCGACACTAATTAAACGGATTCCCTTCTTATGCTTAAATCTTTCAACACATGGCTGAACAAGCCACAAGCCCCTGTGGCTGAAACCAAGGCTAGCAAGCCAGCGTTGCAAGCCTATTTACATAATCCTAGCCAGCCTGTTTGGTCGGAGCGTCGTTATCAGCCGTTCGCCGATGAAGGGTTTGTGAAAAATGTTATCGCGCATCGTGCTATTTCGCTCATTGCAACAGGCGCGGCCAGCGTAGGCTATAAATTGTTTGATTGCGGTAGCGATAATTTTGAGCGTTGCGCCTTACCGCAGCACCCGTTGCTATCTTTATTAAAATCTCCGCAAAACGGTTTGTCGGGGGCGAGCATGATTGAGGCGCTAATGAGCTATCGCCTTATTTCGGGCAACGCTTACCTGCTAGCCGTTGGACCAGATGATGATGCCCCGCGCGAACTCCACCTGCTGCGCCCTGATAGAATGAGCGTGCTGGCGGGTACGAATGGCCATCCTTCGGCCTACCGTCATAGCATTGGTAGCAATCATACTGATTACCCTATTCACCCTGTTACGGGGCAATCGCGGGTGATGCACTTAAAAGCGTTCCACCCGTTGAACGATTATTACGGCCTGTCGCCGATGGAAGCTGCGGCCTATAGTATCGACATGCATAATCAGGCTAATGGATGGAATCAGTCATTGATGCAAAATGCCGCACGACCTAGCGGCGCGTTAATTGTTAAAGGCCAAGGCGATTCCCCAGGGCGCTTGAGTGAAGATCAATATTACCGCATTAAGCAGCAGGTGGACGAGCAATTCTCGGGCGCGGCTAATGCAGGCCGTCCGCTATTGTTAGAAGGCGGGCTGGAATGGAAAGAGATGGGCTTAAGCCCCAAGGAAATGGATTACATCCAAGCCAAAAATTCCGCCGCGCGCGATATTGCGCTGGCCTTTGGTGTGCCGCCGCAAATGCTGGGTATTCCGGGCGATAATGCTTATGCCAACCTTGCCGAAGCAAGACTTGCGCTGTGGGAGCAAACGATTCTGCCGCTCATGCAGCAATTATGTGATGGCTTAAGCGCATGGTTGATAGATTATTACCCTGCCAACTTAGAGCTAAGCTTGGATACGGATGGTATTACCGCGCTGTCATTACGCCAAGAAAAACTATGGGCAAGGGCGCAAAATGCGACCTTCCTGTCGGATGATGAAAAACGCGAAATGGTAGGGTTAGGAAAAAAAGAATAAAAAAAGTCCCTTTGTTCCGCAGAACAAAAGGACTTTAGCATCGGTTTGATTAAGGTTTTATAGCCTTAATCTTGGAGTTTTCTCATCTTCCGAGGGCCGCTAGTTGATTTGCTTTTTAAGTAAGCAGCACGGACTTTTGGAGGCCAAGCTCTTGCTTCGGATCCAGCGGTATAGTCCTTGGCAGTGACACGAGAGATTAATTCTTCGTGATTAGCCGTTTCCGCGGTGGAAGATTGAGAAACTTCTGAGTTAATACTCATGATAATTGGGTTTTGCGCTTGTAATATTTACTACGCTTTAACATCTGTCGTTCCTTGCGAATAGGACAGAATCAAAAGAGTATAAATACTAAAGCTAAATTAATTAAAGAAATTAATGCAAGGAATAGCGGTCATCTTAACAAAAAACTGCATAGACAACAATAGGCTGCCCCCAATTGTCATGCAATTGTCATAATGAAAAATGAGCAAAAAAAAGAAGGTAACCCGCAGGCTACCTTCCAATTTTAAAAACCAATTAAGGTGGATTATCTCCAACCTCCATGGCTTAGTTTAACATTCGCTTTTCCCACAGAATCATCTGAGGTGGGGCGAAAGCTAACAATTCTAGCCAGTGCCTTCCAATCGGTTGGAGTATATTCAACCGACCGTTTGCGCGCTATGGCTTGCTTAGGCTTAA
>JALZUV010000269.1 GCA_023301245.1 Rickettsiales bacterium | reverse complement strand
ACTCAAGAGCCACCACAAAGCGAAACGGCGCGCCAGCTTGGTATTGCTATTTGGCAATATCAGCTGCCCCGTCAACCGTTCGAAGATTTACTCAATGGCATGGAATTTGACTGCGGCGGTAAGGTCGAAATAGCCACAGAGCCCGAATTGGAAAAATATTGCTACTGCGTGGCAGGCACGGTGGGCTTGCAAGCCATGCGAATTTTTGGGGTGACGGGACATGAAGCAGATCAATTTGCCATTGCACTTGGCCAAGCGCTACAGCTGACTAATATTTTCCGCGATAGGCATAAAGATAAAGAAATAAATCGCTTTTATATTCCCAGTGAATGGGGCGAAGATAGGCTTTCAAAGCTTATTACAAAGGCGGATAGTAGCTTTGAAAAGGTTGATGAGCTAGAGCAGTTTTTACCCTCGCGCAAATTACTGCCCGCTTTGTTAATGCGCGATATTTACCGCTGGAAGCTTAACCGCATGAAGCGTAAAAAATCGTCAAAGCCCTTGCCTATCGTATTTTACCTCGCCTTACTGGGCAATAGCTCGCGCTATTACACTAAATCGTCATGAATTGGTAACATCTTTGGGCTATAGTATTTTATATGGCAGGCACGATTAACTTTTTAGATAAAATTCCGCAGATTGCGCAAAGCGCAGGTGTGCTGTCGAAGCAGCAAATTTATGATGTTGATTTTACCCAAGCGGTGTTTGATGTGGCGCATGAAAAAGGCGTTAACCTTGTGCCAGAAGGGCAGATGCCAGGTGATGTGCTTCGCCAATATAATAGCCCAGAAAAAGTGGCGAGCATTATTGATAAATATAATCTCGATAAGCGCGCCATCAACGATAAGGCGCAAATGTTTAGCACAGGCTATCAAGCAGAAAATGCGCCCTATTTTATGGATACGTTAGAAGTATTTGGCCATATTAGCGCTCAGCAAAAATCGCCACTATTAGGCGCTCAATTTGCTGCACGCACCGCTGAAACTGTTTACTCTATTAAAACAGGTAAGGTAAAAGTATCGATGGATGAGGCGTTGAATCAGCGCGCGCCAAGGCCTGATGAGGCTAATTATTTACGAGCGGCACAGCATGTTGAGAAAAATGGTAAAATTCTCGCTGCGGCGATATCAGATAATCCCGCGTTAAGGAATGATGATGATGTTGCTAGGGCTTTGACGGCGCTAGATGTGCTTTCGGCGCAAAGCTTTCGTCGGGCTTCAGAGGCGGCCAAAGGCTCGCAAATGAACCTCGTTGCTGATGAGATGGAGAAACAGCAAGCTGGCCAGCAAAAAGGCTTATTTCTCTCTCGCCATGCGGCAACCTCAACCTTAATATCGAAATTAGAAGCGGGCATAAATAAGGCGGCGGATGAGGTGCAGAAAAGAAACCCAGAACAAGCAACGGCAATGCGCGGGGCAATGGCTAATAGCAAGGCGCAAATTCAGGAGTTAAATGTATTCGGCTCGCTAATTTTACCCGATGTGGTGATGAAAAAAGCCAAGATGGGCTTTGCCGATAAGGTGATTCACGACCGCAATAATGGCCAAGATACTGGGCGTGGTTATTAGCCGCCGCCGATAAAGCTGACAATTTCCACTATATCATTCTCATTTATTTTAGAAGAGTCATGCTGCGATTTTGGAATAATGACTCCATTTACTTCCACCGCGATGCCGCGCGCGGGGGCGGAAATTTCGCTTAAGAGTGCGCTAATGGTAGCAGCTTGAATGTTCTTTACTTCGCCATTGAGGGTAATTTGCATGGTTCTTGCCTTCTTTTGCTGCATAATCTATGGCTAGTGTATGACAAAAACAAGCAGCATCCTCATTTTAAACGGCCCTAACTTAAATATGCTCGGCCAGCGCGAGCCTGAAATTTATGGCACCACCACTTTAAACCAAATAAAGGCTAGCTGCCTTTCTGCGGTGGGTACGATGCCGATGCAGTTTGAGCAAAGCAATGATGAAGGCCAGCTTGTATCGTGGATTCAGCAAACGAGAGCGGATGCAATTATTATTAATGCAGCGGCCTATACGCATACTTCAGTGGCGATTCATGATGCATTGAAAATCTATGCAGGCCGCATTATTGAAGTGCATATTAGTAATCCGCATGCACGGGAAGAATTTCGCCATAATAGTTATATTTCTTCGCTGGCTGAGGCGGTAATTTGCGGGCTGGGTGCACGTGGTTATCTCGTGGCGATTGAACATTTGTTGCGTGACTGAAAATATTACTCCTGAAATGCTGCTGAATGCTTACGCGCAGGGATTTTTCCCGATGGCGCAAAGCGCTAGCGATGAAGAGATTCATTGGTATAATCCGCTGCAACGCGGCATTATTCCGTTGGATGAACGCTTTAAAATAAACCATAGCAACCAGCGGGTATTACGCTCTCACCCTTTTTCTTTGACAGTTAATAGAGATTTTAGATTAGTGATGGAAGCCTGCCGCGAGAATCGTGATGGTTGCTGGATTTCTGATAAAATTATCGACCTTTATTGCGAAACTCATAAAATGGGATTCGCCAGTAGCATTGAATGTTGGCAGGGCGATGAGTTAATGGGTGGGCTCTATGGCATTCATATCGGTGGCGCATTTTTTGGCGAAAGCATGTTTAGCCGTCAAAGTGGGGCGAGCAAGATTGCTCTGATTAGCTTGGTGCAAGCCTTGCGTGTGGCGGGTTATCAATTGTTAGATGCGCAATATGTGAACGAGCATTTAAAACAGTTTGGAATTGTTGAGATAAGCGCTGAGAGCTATAAAGCGCAGCTTAATGCAGCCCTAGAGGTGATGCCGCAGAAACTCAACATAGGAAGTTGAAAGCGCATTCTTGCGTTTGTCGAGTGTTTCGCCTTGTAGTGGTTTAATGGGCGCAGAAAGTCGCAAACTTGGGCGGTCATTTTCTAGGCGCAACTTGGTTTGCACTAAGTTACCAGGCGAGCCACCTGAAAGCATATAGCCCATTCGCATCGCGCCGCCGACTAATGCTGCCCAGCTTTTCCATTTATCATCTAATAGATGGTAGCTACGGAAATCATCGGTCATTTGGCTGCGATAGCGGTGGTAAAGACAGGCTGCCAGCGCCACGCGTTCTTGATGTTTTAGGCCGCGAATGGTGGCGTGTAATACATGGTGATAAGCCCAAGTTGCACGATTTGAGCTTTGAATATTCAAAGCTAGATGATTGAGCATACAGGCGGCAATACGCACTCGGCGCTTATCTTCGCCTTCTTGTTCGAACAGTGGAGTCATCCATTCGAACAGTTCGCGCGCGTAGCGGGCTTGCCCTTTAAAGCTAGCGCGCAGCATGTCGCAGCTTGAAAGTAGCAGGTCATCTTGGCGCACGTAAGGCGATAGCATGCTAAATAATAAGCCTTCACGAATACCGCTAGTGCTGAAGATAATGTGGTTGGCGTTAGTTTTTTCGATGAGTGCTAGTAATACGCGTGCAGCAACAGGCAGTTGAATTTGGCGTTTATATGATACGGGCAGGGTACGACATTGCGTTTCATCATATGCAGCTACTTCTTCTAAGAAAGGCTTCAGCTCTTTAATTGAAAGAGTGTAGTTATGCAGAGAGTTTAATGGATAATCGGTACGTTGCATGTAGGTTTTGGCAAGCGCGCGGAAACTTCCGCCCACGGCATAGAGATTCTTATATTTGCCTTTAACGGGTTCTAGCCATTCCACCTGCTGCAAGTATTTTTCGATGAGTTCGGTGAGCAGTTCAGTTTTGCCGCCTGCGCGGTCAAGCAAACGTAATGCACCTAATGGCTGCGAGTCGTGATGCAGCACATCCATATTCTTCAATACGGTCAATTCTAGGCTTCCACCGCCTAAGTCTGCTACTATGCCTTGCGGATTATAGTGGCTGGAAGTAATGCCCATGGCAGCAAATTTTGCCTCGCGCTTGCCCGATATGACATCGATACGAATTTTATG
>JALZUV010000268.1 GCA_023301245.1 Rickettsiales bacterium | reverse complement strand
TAATTATGATGGAGGCTAAAAATTATGGCCACATTAAAAGCCTTGTCGAAAGTTTAAAGTCAGAGCGTATTATCGTTTCTATCGTCGCTTGCGGTATAGAAAACGATAAAGATATTGCTGTCAGTGCCATCAAAGCTGGTGCTAAAGAATATATTCCCTTACCCCCTGATGCTGAGCTTATCGCCGCCGTCATGGAAGCGGTAACCGAAGAAAGTCACACGGTTATTCATCAAGCGCAAAGCATGAAAAACCTACTGGGTATGGCTGAACAAATTGCCCCTTCAGGTGCGAGTGTTTTAATCACTGGCGAATCAGGTACGGGTAAAGAAGTTATCGCGCGTTATGTGCAAGCAAAAAGTAAGCGCGCCGACAGGCAATTTATCTCCGTCAATTGTGCAGCAATTCCAGAGAATCTTTTAGAGTCGGAATTATTTGGACATGAGAAGGGCGCCTTCACGGGTGCAGTCAGCCGTCGTATTGGTAAATTTGAAGAGGCCGATGGTGGCACGTTATTGCTAGATGAAATTTCCGAAATGGATGCGCGTTTACAAGCTAAACTTTTACGTGCCATTCAAGAGCGCGAAATTGACCGCGTGGGGGGAACTAAAACGGTGAAAGTCGATATTCGTATTCTCGCCACCTCTAACCGCGACTTACAAGAAGCCGTTAAAAATGGCGATTTCCGTGAGGATTTATTTTTCCGTCTCAATGTTATTAATCTGCAAATTCCGAGTCTGCGCGACCGTATGGAAGATGTTCCATTACTCGCTAATTTCTTCATTGATAAATATGCAGAAGCTAATGCCTTGCCCCCTCGCCCATTGAGCGAAGCCGCATTGCAAAAAATGGCGCAATATCACTGGCCAGGAAATGTTCGTGAATTGGAAAACACGATGCATCGCGCCGTGCTAATGGCCAGTGGGAATGAAATAGGTGCGGAAGCAATTTTGCTATCTACCAGCCTAATACCACCCGCCAATGCACCTGAAACTTTTGAGGAGGATGACATGAGTGATGAAGATCGCCATAACGAACAAGTAGGTCGTACAGTGGCAAGCGTGGAGAAAGAATTAATTCTCGATACACTCGATTATTGCTTAGGTAACCGTACTCACGCCGCTAATATTTTGGGCATCTCTATTCGAACTTTGCGCAATAAATTAAAGCAATATGGTGATGAAGGAGCTGATGTTCCTGCCGCACCAGGCACCGGAACTATATAAGGTTTATATAGGTGGCTGACTCACAAAACATGACATCATTTAAAGGCCATGCCAGAACGGTATTGGGCCGTTCCGATATTTTCTTCGCGATCGGTATTATCGGTATTCTTACCGTTTTGATGTTACCCATTCCGTCACAATTACTCGATTTATTATTGGGTGTTTCCATTACCCTTTCTGTGCTTATTTTGATGACGGTTTTATTCGTTGATAAGCCGCTTAATCTAAACTCATTTCCAACCATTCTACTAGTCGCGACGATGTTGCGACTCTCACTAAACATTGCCTCCACTCGACTCATTCTATCGAAGGGTCATGAAGGGGCGGATGCTGCAGGAGGGGTTATTGAAGCTTTCGGTGGCTTTGTTATGCAGGGCTCCATCATCATTGGTGTGATTATTTTTGGTATTCTAACCATCATTAATTTCATCGTAATTACCAAGGGTTCAGGCCGTATTGCCGAGGTTTCCGCACGTTTTAGTTTGGATGCGATGCCCGGCAAACAAATGGCCATTGATGCCGATTTATCGGCAGGCCTTATCGAAGAACATGAAGCGAAAACACGCCGTAAAGAATTGGAAGATGAATCAACCTTCTTTGGTGCGATGGATGGTGCAAGTAAATTTGTTCGAGGCGATGCAATTGCAGGCCTCCTCATTACTTTCATTAACCTCATTGCCGGCATTTTAATTGGTGTCGCGCAAAATGAATTAGCCTTCAGCGAATCACTCAATACTTACACCGTCCTTACCATTGGCGATGGCCTAGTAAGCCAAATTCCTGCTTTAATTGTTTCGACTGCAGCAGGTATGTTAGTGACAAAAGCAGGCGTGGCAGGCTCGGCCGATAAAGCCGTACTTGCTCAATTAGGCCGCTTCCCTTCGGCGCTCGGCCTTACCAGTGGCATGCTATTTATGCTGTCACTTATGCCGGGCATTCCGTTCATACCATTCTTCCTGCTCTCTAGCGTCTTAGGGTACACCGCTTGGTACTCGTGGAAAAACCCAGCTGATTTAGCCGAAGCGATGACAGCAGGTGGTAACGCCCGCAGCATGGCAGGTGGTGCCGAGGGCGCTATGCAAATGAGCGCAGATGGCCAACCGCAAGCCCCGGCCGAAGAAGAAAATATGGCTGAAAGCCTACAGATTGATTCGCTCCGCTTAGAATTAGGTTACGGGTTACTGCCGCTTATCAACTATACTAAAGGCCACCGCCTGACGGAACAAATTAAAGCGCTTCGCAAACAAATGGCGCGTGAAAGTGGCTTTATTATTCCGCCCGTTCGTATTCAAGATAACATGCAATTACCCGCTAATAGTTACGTGGTTAAAGTAAAAGAAATCGAATGCGCGCGCGGTTCTATCCGTCCTGACATGCTGCTAGTAATGGACCCATCAGGCGGTAAAATAAGTTTGCCCGGCGAAGAAACGACCGAGCCAACCTTTGGCCTACCCGCCATGTGGATTGCAGAGAGCCACCGCGAAGAAGCTCTATTTCGTAACTATACAGTGGTTGACCCACCCACGGTTGTAACGACCCATCTGACCGAAATGGTCAAAGATAATATGGCCGATTTACTTTCTTATGCAGAAACGCAAAAGCTATTAGATGATTTGCCAGCAGGCGAACAAAAACTTATTGCCGATATTATTCCAACCGTCATTTCGGTTAGTGCCGTGCAGCGTATTTTACAGAACTTATTATCAGAACATATTTCCATTCGCGACCTTCCAACCATTATCGAATCTATCGCCGAAGCAGGGCGTATTACGCAAAATGTCACTATGATTTCGGAACATGTTCGTACTCGTCTCGCTCGACAAATTAGTTACGCTTATACGGGCGATGAAGGTTACATTCCGCTCCTTGCCCTCTCGCCTAAATGGGAGCAAGAATTTACGGGTAGCCTTGTCGGCACAGGCGAAGAACGCACCTTAAGTATGGCACCCAGCAAGATTCAAGAATTCATCGGTATTGTTCGAAATAAATTCGACCAATTTGCACTGCAAGGGCAAAACCCTGTGCTGCTTACCAGCCCTTCTATACGCCCTTATGTACGTTCCATTGTCGAACGTTTTCGCCCCATGACCATCATCATGTCGCAAAATGAAATTCATCCAAAAGCTAGTATTAAAACCTTAGGTCAATTATGAGATTACGAACCTTCCATGCTTCAAATATGCAAACAGCAATGCAGCAAATTCGTGAAGAATTAGGCGACTCTGCGGTTATCATTTCAACCACACGCGACGATAGCAGCAAGCGCGTTTCGGTGACCGCCGCGATTGATCAAGATGAAGTCAGCTTTACGCAAGAAGCTCCCATTACAAAAGCTGCTAACTCCTCTAATATCACCCCTGAAGTTTCTTTGATACGTAGTAGCTCTATCATCACTGCATTAGAGAAAGTTATGCGCTTTCACTCTATTCCTGAGGAGTTACAAGAAGAGCTTTTGGACACAGCCAAAATGCTCGACTTTGAACCGCAAGGTGGCGATGATGCATTAGGAAAATTATTGGCAAAAACACTAGAGGCGCATTTTCGTTTCTTACCGCTGCCCGTCACACGGGCAGGATTCCGCCTGATGTTAATCGGGCCAACAGGTGCAGGGAAAACCACGACTCTCGCAAAAATTGCCGCGCAATTGAGCATGGAAAATCAACCAATAACGCCGATTACTTTTGATACAAAGCGTGCAGGCGGCATTGAACAATTCCGCTCATTCACTGATATTCTTGGTATCGAATTGGAAGTAGCTGAAAGCGCCGAAGACTTACAAGAAATTATTGATGCACAACCGCCAGAGCAAATCGTGCTTATCGATAGTTTCGGCTGCAACCCTTATAACATTCAAGATTTAAAAGACCTTCGCCCCTATCTACAAGTACCCGGCATTGAACCTGTATTAACCTTGCCAGCAGGTGGCGATGCTGCCGAAGCCGCCGATATTGGTAAAGCCTTTGAAGTAAGCGGTGCAAAACGATTACTACTAACACGTTGCGATATTTCGCGGCGTTTTGGTGGAGCATTAAGCGCAGCGCATATTGGTGATTACGCTTTTTGTAACTACAGCAGCTCCGACCGTGTGGTCGGCGAATATGGACCATTAGGCACGAAAACTTTGAGCAATTTGCTCATGCAATATCGCAGCAAATTATAAACGGATAAGCAAAAGAGAGAGTTTTATGACATCGAAGAAAAAGAATATTATCGCCGTTGCTTCCGGAAAAGGTGGGGTAGGTAAAACATGGTTGAGCATTACACTCACGCATTTATTTGCGCGTGCTGGCCGCCGTGCATGCTTATTAGATGGCGATGTTGGCTTGGCCAATATTGATGTGCAACTTGGTATCGCACCACCGCAAGATTTGAGCGATATTTTCACCAAAGGCAAACATCTACGCGATATCGCCTACCCGTATGAAGAGGGTGGCTTCGATATTATCCCTGGTCGTTCAGGCTCTGGCGATATGGCAGCACTACCAGATGCCGCATTAGAAACGCTAAATAATCAGCTACAAGATATTGCTGGCGATTATGATTTTGTTATAATGGATTTAGGAGCAGGCATTGAAAATAATGTACGGTTTTTAGCTT
Source organism: Rickettsiales bacterium (assembly GCA_023301245.1). Classification (GTDB taxonomy): domain Bacteria; phylum Pseudomonadota; class Alphaproteobacteria; order Rickettsiales; family JALZUV01; genus JALZUV01. The sequence goes on along the minus strand of JALZUV010000268.1, from coordinate 11,285 downwards.
CCCTCGCCGACCGTGTAGTGATTGTCTTAACCGACGAACCCACTTCGCTTACTGATGCTTATGCCTTTATTAAATTATGCCTACAACAAGGTAAAACGCCCGATATTCAAATCGTAGTCAACCAAGCGACCACACAAAAAGAAGGCGATAAAATTTATGGTGCTATCTTAAAAGCATGCCAGAATTTCTTGAATTACGAGCCAAAATTACTCGGCATTATCCGTAAAGATAATAAGGTGAGAGATGCTATTCGTAGCCAATCTCCCATGCTGAAAAAATCCCCCCAAAGTACCGCCGCCACCGATGCAGCGGCCATTGCGGTGAAGCTCATGCAATCGCAACTGCAAAACGCGTGAGATAAAAATGCCAACCCTCTCAAGCACTACAGTTAGTAGCGGTTCAGCCTTATTAAAAGGCGTGGCCTCTAACGCAGGTGCGGGGGGTGCAACTCAAGTTCCAGCAGGGATTATCGCCTTACCGTCGGGCACGGTTATTAAGGGCGAAATTAGCCAAGTGGATAGCCGTGGCAATGCGGTACTGGCCACATTAAAAGGCGATGTTTCGCTCAAAACAGAGTTACCTTTAAAGCTGGGCAATGTAATTTCATTACGCCTCACCACCTCGCATGAGGGGGTCAAAGCCAAGGTGCTTTCGGTCGATGGATTAAGCCCAAAACAATTTACCGCAAAAGCTACAAACCCGCGCGGCCAAGATATTCAAGTGAATGATATCGTACAAACGAGCAAGCAACCTGCTAGCCCCGCCGCTGCGAGTACACAACAGCAAACCAGCATCGCCCGCAACACTCCTTTGCCCCCGTTGACTCAGGCCATCTCACCCAACGATGCCTTCACTTTAAAAGCGGTACTGCTTTCACGCTCACCCGAATTGCCGCAGATTTTACAACAACTTCCAAACTCAATTAATGTGCCGACCACAAGGCTTCAAGCAGGGGCCACCCTTACCGTGAAGTTGGCACCAAATAGTATTCAGCTGCCTCAAACTCCACAACTAACTGCATCTGCGCCTACCGCACCGCCTTCTACCACAACGCCAGCAGTAACAGCGGGTACCGCTACTGCACCAACAACATCAGCCGTTCCCCCTACCACCGTCCAAACAGTGACAACACCAGCAGCCACTACGAATGTTGCTACTGCCCCGACAACACCATCAGCCGCTCCGCCTGCTGCCGTCCAAACAGTGACAGCGCCAGCAACCACTAGCGCTAGCCCAACGGCGGCTACCCCCTCCACTGTTGCGCCTACAATAGCAGCATCGCCAAGCACTAATGTCGCGCCTACTGCTACAACTACTACCCCTACTGCAACAACTACGGCAGCCGCAACAACAACGGCAGCCACTGCTGCAGCCCCTAGCGCCGTGGCTCCTACAAACGCAACAAGCACCGCTGCAACGACTAATCTAACTTCTAATGCAGCAACAACTGCGGTCACGACACAAACGGCAGCTGTTACTACTGCCGCCCCCACTAACCTTACGGCCGCTACCACAGCAGCCGCTACTGTTGCGTCAACAACAGCTGCACCCTCAACTAGCACCTCAACTGCTCCAACCGCTCCGCCATCAGCCCTCATAGCAGGACAAGCAGTTGCCGCTAGCTCAGCATCCGCAGCAACTACCACTTCGACTAATATTGCATCCGTAACCCCAAATACAGTTAGCGCTCATCCTGCTGCTGCCCTTACTACCAATGCAGTTCCTGTAGCTGCCGCCACCACAACGACTAATGCGGCATCAACGCAAGTTACAAATAATATTAACCCTGCCACGGTTAGCACAACGGCGGCCACCCCTACGGCCACTGCTGCCACTAACATTACCCCCGCAGCAACGACGGCGGTAGCGACTCCCACCCTTACCCCCACGGCCACGCAACTGGCACAAGGCCTGATTCCTGCCCAAGTGATAGGCCACGAGCAATCAGGCGAAACAGTGGTGAAAACTGCACTGGGAACATTGAAAGTTTCCATCCCCTCACCTTCTGGTGCGGCCACTGCTTTACCGATTGGCACTAGTTTGGTTTTGAAGGTCGAAACGATACAATTGCCACAAAGCATCACCACACTGGCGGCACAAATTAGCACCTCGCCTGCGCCGCTATCTGAGCTTTCAATGCAGTGGACTAGCCTGCAGGAAGCGCTAAAAATTATTACTCAAACTCAGCCAGCTATTGCGGCTCAAATATTGGATAACATTATTCCAAAACCTGGACCGCGCATGGCAACGGCAATGTTATTTTTCGTCTCCGCTTTGCGCGGCGGTAATATTAATCAGTGGATGGGAGATGAGGCGATAAAAATATTAGAGCAAAATAATCGCGGCGATTTAGTCAAAAAACTCACCACCGAATTTGCCAACTTAAAGCAACTTTTCACCGATTCACCCAGTCCTAATTGGCAGGCGGCTTTTGTACCCGTGCATGATGGCGAAAATTGGTATCAAGCTAGGTTATTTCTAAGGAAAGAACCGCAATCGGGCGATGAAGGCGAGGCATCGGGCACCCGTTTTATTATGGAAATAAAATTGAGCGAAATGGGCCCCATGCAGTTTGACGGCTTTATTCGCAAACGCCCCGAAGCCATGCAGTTTGACCTCATCATCCGCTCGCAAAATACATTAAGCGATACTGATCGCCAAAATATCCGAGAAATTTACGAAGGCTCCGCCGCCATCACTGGCATTAAGGGTGGCGTAAGCTTCCAAGTGGCCACGCCCTTCCCCATCCTGCCGATGAAAGATATCCTATCGGATGCACCTGACGTAATGGCTTAGTTACAGAAATCCTATAAATTATTAATTTTTATTAATAATTTTGACACATAAGTCTGTTACTCTCATTAAGAACAAAAACGTGAGAGATATTATGGGAACAAAAAATGATAACGTAGAAGCATTATTGCAGGCATCAAGCACAGCTGAGGATAATGGAAAATTTATTAATCTTAAGAACGCTTTGATTCCTTTTAGAGAAACGTTAGAAGAAATAAAAAATGTTACGCGAACACATAAAGTAGAGGGCGCTGATGAAGCGGCAAAGACAGGAATATTAGATATGCTTCCTGTTATTGGCACCATACGAAACAAATTCAAAGCTAATGAGTTTGCAGAAGATGCAGGCGAGCAAATTGGCCAAGAAGCATTAAATATTACGCAAAAGAATGGCGGTGACATTCGCGCGGCACTTAACGAAGTTAAAGAAACCTATAATTTAGACGATCACCCCATGCATAACAAAATTCTAGAAGCTGCAAATAAAGCCATTGACGATAATATTCGAGACAATAGTCAAACAGTCGCCTCTGTCGCCTCACAAACACCTACAGGTATGCAGAATCAGCCGATCACTCTCAATAAGTAGCTTAGTTTCTAAGCGGTTTATTCTTTTCCAGCATGTGCTCAATACGGTCTAATGTTGGGGTGTATTTTACCAACTCCATGAAATGCTCATGCTCTAAATCTAGAATATTTTGCTCGGTTAGCTCTTTCGTCGAGTCGGAAGAGCCGCCTGTTAGCACTTTGCTTAAATGGCCGACTACGGTTTGGTCGTGCGGGGTTACTTTGCCCAGCGCGGCCATGCCTTTGACGGCCATATCGAGCGCTACTTGGCCTGATTTCCCTGCCAGCTTGATAGTACCCACTTCAGGTGGTGTGTAACCTTCGGCAAGTTCTAGCACTAAGTTTTTAGCATCTTGCAATAGTCGGTCGCGGTTCATGCTAATGCGTGATTTTGCGTTTAGAATATTGAGGTCTTTTGCGAGTTCAGCCGATTCTGAAACTTTTGCTAACGCAATCGTTTCAAATACCGTTTTGGTCGCAGGCATTGAACCACCAAAGATACCTTTTTTCTCGCTATTAAAGGCGCGGAATAGAAGTTCTTTACAACCACCCCAACCAGGGATAACGCCAACGCCAACTTCAACAAGGCCTGTATAAGTTTCTACATGAGCTTGCACCGCATCGCAATGTAACAAGGTTTCGCACCCGCCGCCAAAGGCGAAGCCGTGCGCCGCGCCAACTACGGGGAATGGCGCGTGTTTCAAGCCCATCACCGCATCTTGACCTTGACGAACAACGTCTGACAATAAGCCCCAGCTTGCGGTATTTGCGGCAAAGAGGAAGAAACCAAGATTTGCACCAACAGAGAAGTTGGTTCCCTCGCTGCCGCCAATCACTAGGCCACTAAAACCTTCTTTCACTACATCGACTGACTTTTGCATCATGCCGAGAATATCAGGATCCATCGAATTCATTTTACTGGTGAATTCTAGCTGCAATACACCATCGCCAATATCCCAAAGCTGGCACGAGCCATTTTTCTTCACAGGAGTTTTGCCGCGTGTAGCATCCGACAGCAACAATACACCCGTAGGTTTGGCGATAGTTTGATATTGGCCATCTAAACCTAATGCAGCCTCGCCTTCGTAAAGTGGGCGGCCCGCTGCTTTTTCGATAATGGCAGGAACAGCCATGTCATTTTCGGCGCACCATTTGGCGAACCATTCAGTGCCCAATTTATCAATCAGTTGGAATGGGCCAAATTTCCAATTATAGCCCCAACGCATCGCGCGGTCGATGGCAGGAATATCATCGGCAATCTCGCCAAGCAAAGTTGCGGAATAATGCAACATTGGCAGTAATACAGCACGCGCGTAAGCTCCACCTTCATCTTTATGTTCTACTAAATTTTGTAAGCCGCCGCGTGCGGCATCAACCGATGCTAGGCGTGGCTTGTTAGCCGTTGCGTAATCGCCATTAGAAAGATTAATAGCCTCTTTAACGCGGCCACCCCCCTCTTTATTCAGGCGATAAAAACCGCCCTTACCTTTGCGGCCTGTATAGCCATCGGCAATCATTTTCTGCACCAATTCAGGCTCTTCGTAAATTTGGCAGAATGGGTCAGATTCTGGCAATGCATCTTTTAGCTCTTTGGCGATAAGCGGCATGAGGTCAATCCCGATTAAATCGAACAAACCAAATACGCCTGTTTTGGGAATTCCTACTGGGCGGCTCATCACCGCATCGGCTGCTTCAACCGAAATGCCCTGCTTAATCGCTTCCAACAAACCAAGGGTCAGCCAAAATACGCCAATACGGTTGGCGATGAACCCCGGAGTATCGTGGCAGAATACATAGCCTTTACCCAAATTTATATGGGCGAATTTTTTTATTTTCTTCACCGCATCAGGGCTAGTTTTCTCGCCTTGAACAATCTCCAGCAACTGCATATAGCGCACGGGGTTAAAGAAGTGAGTCACCATGAAATGTTTTTTGAAATCATCATCCATCGGCTCAACAAGCGAACCCAATGGGATGGTTGATGTATTAGACGAAACAATCGCATCGGCGCGGCGGTAAGGTGCAATCTTTTGGTAAACACTATGTTTAATATCAAGGCGCTCTAGCACCACTTCAATAATCCAATCGCACTCTTTTAGCTTCTCTAAATCATCATCTAAATTACCAGCGGTAATGTTTTTCAACTTCTTAGGATGAGTAATCAGTGCAGGTTTAGCTTTCTTCAGTTTCTCAATCGCGCTTTCGGCGAGAGAATTACGGCCACCATCTTTGGGCACAATATCCAACAAGAGCACTTCTACCCCCGCACTTGCAAGATGCGCGGCAATACCGCTGCCCATTACGCCTGAACCTAAAACTGCTGCTTTTTTAATCTCTGTCATGTTCTCGCCCTATAGATGTTTATCTATCTATATCTAAAGAGAGTTAACAAAGAATGAAATTAATAACTGCATTGTCATTAAACTGACGCACAAATGAGTTATGGTGATGAGGCTTTTTTATGTTCTCTTTTTGCAGAACCTTACAGATGATATATTTCATCTATTTTTTAGCTTATTAGCTTTAGGATAATTTCCTCAAAAAAACATAAAATTGAAGTGGTAATTTTGCCCATTTAACTCGCTCAAAAATTAAAATCATGAGACAGTTATTATTTATATTATCAGCATTAATCTTATTGTTTACTTCATGCTCGCATGACGATGATAACTTTGGATATTCTCCTACATCAGAGAATAACCAGATAAATCAACGCTGGGCAATTGCCGAAATTTATAACTTCTCACAATTGTGGGAATTAGTAGATGGCAGCCCCAGAGACGAAACGACTTATAACAACCAAGGCCAAGCTATCGGCTGGAGGTATTTGCTCGAAAGAGTTATCGTCAATGGGCAAGACGAGCTTGTAAGCGAATTAGCTTACGATGCTACAAGTGGAGTGAGACTAGAAATCCGAACGTATGACGATGCTGGCAAGCTGGAAAGGATTATCCTTATCGGAGAGAACTTTCCGTATCAATCGAAGAAGGAGTCCTTTGAGACACTAACACTTGTGGTTGATTACGCCCCAGGAAAAACCGCATATTGGGAAAATGCACCAATTCACACGCATTGGTGCCTCACCAACTATGATGAAGGCTCATCAAATTGCGAAGATGCAATTGGTGATGTTTCAAGCATTAAACTTCAACTTTAAGGCTTGAAATCCTTAAACATAAAAAACCCTATTCCTTAATTGGAACAGGGTTTTTTTGTTTTCAGGCTTTATTTTGCAATCGCATCGGCCGCTGCTAAGGCAGCAAGATTTACAATCTCATTCACATTGGCGCTCATTTGCACAATTTGAACGGGCTTATCAAGGCCCACCATAATAGGGCCAATCATCACACCATTACCTAGTTGCTGAAGCATTTTCATGCTGATATGCGCGCTATGCAAACCTGGCATAATGAGGATGTTCGCCGGTTTGCTTAGGCGGCTGAACGGGTACATGTGACGCAGTTTTTCATCCAACGCTACATCCGCCGTTACTTCGCCTTCATATTCAAAATCAACATCATCGCGTTCATCTAAAATGGCGACGGCTTCGCGAATATGCTCGGCGCGGGCACGCATAGGGTTGCCAAAGTTTGAATATGCAAGGAAGGCCACACGCGGCTCATGCCCCATTTGGCGCACTTTGCGTGCTGCAGCACGGGCGATATCGGCAAGCTCCGGCGCGGTTGGCAATTCATTCACCACCGTATCGGCGATAAATACCGTGCGATCGTGGGTCAGCATCATCGACATGCCAAAGAGCGTGTCGTCCTTTTTAATATCAATCACATTGCGAACTTGGTTAAGGCTGACGCTGGCGTTACGGGTTTTACCCGTCACCATCGCATCGCCATGGCCGAGTGCAAGCATGCAAGCAGCAAAGGTGTTGCGGTCATTTTTCACCATACGAATTACATCGCGCTTTAAGAAGCCACTACGTTGCAACTTGTTATAAAGATAGTCGATATAATCGTCATTATGGTCGCTTATGGCGGCATTCATCACTTCCAAGCCCGTGCGGTCATTCACGCCAATGCGCTCAAACGCCGCTTCCATTTTGTCAGATCGGCCAACAAGAATACACTCGCCAAAGCCGCTATCACGCCAGCGCAATGCTGCGCGAATCACATTTTCATCTTCGCCTTCAGCAAAGATAATCTTGGTTGGGTTTTCTTTTAAATTATCATAAACGCGCGTTAGGCTGTTCGCACGACGATCGCGGCGAGCCGCTAGTTCGCGCACATAAGCAGGCATGTCTTTGATGGGGCGTTTTGCCACACCACTATCCATCGCCGCTTGCGCCACGGCTACAGGGATGGTCGTAATCAAGCGCGGGTCAAAAGGCGTGGGAATAATATAATTTTTACCAAACTCCAATGTCTCGCCTTGATAGGCCGAGGCCACTTCTTCAGGCACATCTTCTTCGGCTAATTGTGCCAAGGCGGTTGCTGCCGCAATTTTCATTGCTTCGTTAATTTCGCGTGCATGCACATCGAGCGCGCCACGGAAAATATAAGGGAAGCCCATCACGTTATTCACCTGATTTGGATAATCAGAACGACCCGTGCCGACAATCGCATCATCGCGCGCCGCATGAACTTCTTCTGGCATAATTTCTGGAACGGGGTTAGCCATTGCAAAAATAACAGGGTTAGGTGCCATGGCTTTCACCATTTCTTGGCTCACCACCCCTGGTGCTGAAAGGCCAAGGAACACATTTGCATCGGTAAAGGCATCCATCAGGGTGCGTTTGTCGGTTTTAATAGCATGGGCAGATTTCCACTGGTTCATGCCTGTTGTGCGACCTTCGTAAACTACACCATCACGGTCACATAAAATAACTTGCTGGCTGGGCACGCCCATGGTTTTAATCAGTTCCAAGCAAGCAATCCCTGCCGAACCTGCACCGTTAACGACCACGGTTAAATCTTTTAATTCTTTGCCCGAAACTTTAGCGGCGTTAATTAAACCTGCTGCACAAATAATGGCAGTTCCATGTTGGTCATCATGAAAAACAGGGATATCCATCACCTCTTTAAGCTTCTGCTCAATGATGAAACATTCTGGTGCGGCGATATCTTCTAAATTAATACCACCCCAGCTTGGGCCTAAATATTTTACGCAATTAACGAACTCATCCACATCGGCCGTATCCACTTCAATATCAACCGAATCAATATCGGCGAAACGTTTGAACAGAACAGATTTCCCTTCCATGACGGGCTTACTGGCGAGTGCACCTAAATTTCCGAGGCCTAATACTGCCGTACCATTCGAGATTACCGCAACCATGTTACCCTTGGCCGTATATTTATAGGCATCATCAGGGTTTTCAAAAATCTTCTCGCAAGGCGCAGCCACACCGGGGGAATAGGCCAGCGACAGATCACGCTGGGTCATCAACGGTTTGGTGGGAGTAATTTCAATTTTACCGGGTTTGCCGTCTGCATGAAATGCTAATGCTTCTTCATTGAAGTTTTTATCTTTATCGTTGGCCATTGCTCGTTTAATCTCTTATTAAATGTTAAAAAAGAATTCTATATTATGAACGCCGCCAAAGCAGCCACTTTAGATAGGGTAGAACCCGCACAAAAAGCAAGTAAAACCCATGCTGCGGCGCAACATGAACGTGAAGCACAATTGGCGCGTGATATTGAAATCGCTACGCCTGCGATGGGGCAATATTTTAAACTGAAATTTGACCACCCTGATTGCCTATTATTTTACCGCATGGGCGATTTTTACGAACTCTTCTTTGACGATGCGATTACGGCCGCCAAAATTCTCGATATTGCGCTGACCAAACGCGGCAAACATGGGGAACGCGAAGTTGAAATGTGCGGCGTGCCTGCTCATAGCCATGAGGCTTACCTAGAAAAGCTCATCGCATCAGGCGTAAAAGTCGCCATTTGCGAACAGATGGAAAATCCTGCTGCTGCCAAGAAAGCCCGTGGCTATAAAGCCATCGTCAATCGCGATGTGGTGCGGGTTGTTACCCCCGGTACGATTACGGAAGATAGCTTGCTAGATGCTCGCAGCAGTAATTACCTCGCTGCACTTGGCATTGTGGCAGGCGAAAAAACCCTCGGCTGGGTTGATTTATCGAGCGGGCAATTTGGGCTGCAACGGCTTGAGGCGAATACGCGCATAGAGGAAGTCGTCGCCTGCATGAACCCGCGCGAGATTCTACTGCCCGATAGTTTCGCCGCGCAAGGCCCATTGGAAATGGGTGCCACCGCCCTCACCTTACAGCCCGATAGCTTATTTGATAGTGCACGCGGCGCGCAGCGCTTGAAAGAAACCTTTAAGCTTAATGCGCTCGATAGCCTTGGCGAATTAAGCCGCAGCGATTTAGCTGCCGCATCGGCCTTGCTCAACTATATTGACCTCACGCAAAAAGGCGTGATGCCGCGCTTGGAAAAACCGCGCCTTATTGCGCGCAATGAATGGATGGCGATTGACCCTGCAACACGCCGAAATTTAGAATTAACTCACGCCCTTTCCGGTGGCAAAAAAGGCAGCTTATTACATAGCCTCGACCGCACGATTACTGCAGGCGGCGGGCGCTTACTTAGCGAGCGTATCGCCACCCCACTGACCGATGTCGCTCAAATTGAAAAACGCCTTAATTACGTGCAATGTTTTGTTGAAAAGCGCGATTTATCGGCGCAAATTCGTGATATTCTCAAACAATGCCCCGACCTTGAGCGCGCTCTTTCACGCCTCTGCCTAGGACGAGGCGGCCCGCGCGATTTAAACATGATTCGCACCAGTTTAAATGCCATCTTGGCTTTGCGCGAATTACTCGAACATTCGCCGCACCTTGATAATGCATTACTAAAAAATATCGCCAGTGGATTAGATGCGCATGATGAATTGCGCCAAGAGTTAGAATCCGCCTTACAAACCGATGTGCCTATGCTAGCGCGCGATGGTAATTTTATCGCCAAAGGCTACCATGCAGCGCTCGATGAATTTCGGATATTGCGCGATGAAAGCAAGCGCCTGATGGCCTCGCTCCAGCAGCGCTATGCGGCAGATACAGGCATTACGACGCTCAAAATAAAATTCAATAATGTGCTGGGTTATTTTGTTGAAATTACGCCCACACATGAAGGCAAAATGACGGATAAATTTATTCACCGTCAAACCATGAAAAACGCTCTGCGCTACAGCAGCAAAGAACTGGCCGAGCTAGAACATAAGCTGTCTGAAGCGGCAGACAAAGCGCTGAAGCTAGAGCTGGAATGTTTTGAAAAACTCGTCATCCAAACCGTGCAAAAATCAGACACGCTGGCCATTACTGCGCGCGCCATTGCGGGGCTAGATGTCGCCACTGCCCTCGCCGCCCTCGCCATTGACCAAAATTATACTCGCCCCACCCTCACCACAGGTAATGAATTTGAAATTAAACAAGCACGCCATCCTGTCGTAGAGCAATTTTTAGCCAAAGATTCAGGCAGTTTTATTGCCAATGATTGCGACCTCTCCAACGCCCAGAAATTATGGCTACTAACGGGCCCGAACATGGCGGGTAAATCGACCTTCTTACGACAGAATGCATTAATTGCCATTATGGCGCAAATGGGCAGTTTTGTGCCTGCAAGCGCCGCAACAATCGGTATTATCGACAAGCTATTTTCACGCGTGGGCGCGGCAGATGATTTGGCGCGTGGGCGCTCCACCTTCATGGTCGAGATGGTTGAAACTGCCACCATCCTCAACCAAGCCACCGAAAATTCATTGGTAATATTAGATGAAATTGGCCGTGGCACAGCCACCTATGATGGCCTATCGCTGGCATGGGCAGTGGTGGAACATCTGCACGACACCACCCAATGTCGCGGCTTATTTGCCACGCATTATCATGAACTTACCCAGCTAGAAGAGCCCCTACCACAGCTTTCGTGCCACTATATGAAAGTGCG
>JALZUV010000267.1 GCA_023301245.1 Rickettsiales bacterium | reverse complement strand
AATTCGCTGCGGAAACTAAGGGAAACTGCGCCTTGCATCAAGAGAGAACTGCCGCTGCCTTGCCAGCTAATGTGCAAATCACCGCCAGGCATTTGCACTTGCACGAAATTTTCGACTAATCCACGCGCAATCGCGGCAGCGGCCACGGCGCATGCACCCGTGCCACACGCTTGAGTTAAGCCTGCCCCACGCTCCCACACGCGCATTTTTAGGGTTTGGCGGTTTAGCACCTCTACCACCTCGACATTCGTGCCATGAGGGAATGCCGCGTGATGCTCTAGCGGTGCGCCAAATTTCTCTAAATTAATTGCATCAACCTCTGTCTTAAAAAAGACAAGATGCGGGTTACCGATAGAAACTTCGTCAGGGTCGCCCTCTATCGGTAAGGCACGGCTAGCAATAACGGGCACGCCCATATTAACCTCAACCTCATCGCCGATAATTTTAGTTTTTAAAATACCTGCCATTGTTTCAATCGTCGCCGTTGGCGTTTCCAATAACCACCCGATGCAGCGAGTCGCGTTACCACACGCCTCTACCTCTGAGCCATCGGCATTGATGATTCGCATTTTAACGTCAGCGAGTTTAGAAGCCTCTAGCAAAATCACCTGATCGCAGCCAATGCCTTGCTCTCTATCGGCAATCTTTTGCCAGTTAAGCGCAGTTAGCGGCGCTTGGCGAGCATCTAGCACGACAAAGTCATTTCCCAAACCTTCCATTTTGACGAAAGGGAACATCACTTAGAGCTGCTGTTGCTGCTGTTTTTCAATGGTTGGCGTGCCCGCAGCACGGCCAGCAATTTGCACCGTCGATTTAGCGAATTCAATATCAGGCGCCGCCCCTGCCTTTAGCAATGCTTGCCCTGTCATTTGAATTTGCTGCTGCAAATGCGGTTGCTGGGTAAAGAGGGCATTAATCTTATCCATCGTACCTTTGGAAATAATACCCGACATCATGCCGAGCGAAAATAACTTGCTAACCGCCTTGGCCGCCATGCCTTTTTCGCGTGTTTGTCTGGCCATTTCAGCTTGCTGCATTTCGCGCTGAACAGCCACTTGCTGCAAACGCGCGCGCAATTGCTGCTTCACATGTTCGGGCATATTGGCAAAATCGCCACCACCCAAGATTTGCTCGACACCCTGCCCTGCGGCAATTAGCTGCATAGCAGCTTCAAAAGCAGCTTCGGTATTTTGATCTTCTTCCTGCTGGTCGCGCAGGTTTTGTGCATCGTCAACGACAGGCAAAGGCTCGCTTGGTGCTGATTGCATAACAGTCGCCGCCGCTGCTACAGGCTCAACAGGAGCCGCTTGAATTTGAGGTTCTGGCACGGGGGCAACCACAGGCGCAGTTTCTGGAGCCGCCGGTGGTTGACTTGCCATCACAGGCGCGGGCGCAACAGCGGGCTGGGCGGGTAAGGGTTCATCGGGCAAGCTTTTCAATTGCGGCTCTGGCTGTACAGGCGCTTGAGGCTTTTCAGCCTTATTGGTTTCTTCTTCAGAAATTGAACCGCCATGAAATTTATCAATCATGAATTTACTTTAGCCCAATTTTAACCCTTCGCCAAGCAACAGTGCCGAAACCAGCAGCAGCACCCCCACAAATATGACAAAGAGTGATGCGTATTGGTGTAATTTGGAAATCATAGCATCTTCCATCACCCCGCGCCAATGGCTGACAAACCAGCCTAAAAACACCCACATTCCAAAGCTACCCATGAATACACCGCCGACCAACGCGGCAATTTGTTCGTTTGTCTCCACCTTGTAAAAGGCGACGGTGGCGGCAAAACTGGTAGAAAACCCAATGACCGTTTGCGGGTTGGCCAAGGTTATCGCCAACATGGAGGTGAAATCTTTCACCACAGCAAGCGAGAGATTTCCTTGGCTTTCATCCTTTAACTGGGGCCCTTTTTTAAGCCCACAATAACCGACCACCATAATAATAATCGCCCCGATGATTTGAATCATAAGAGCATTATGCGTTAGAAATTCGGAAACAGAAGCGATACCCACCACGGCCAGCGTGGCAAATAGCATATCTGCAATAGCGATACCTAAACCGCAGGCCAAGCCAGCACTCATCCCACGGGAGATAATGCGCTTGACCCCAATTACACCTGCGGGGCCGACTGGCACCGACATAGCGATACCAATAACAGCCCCGACAAGGATATTTGCAGTTATCACGCTGAGATTAGCGTGAGTAGAATTCGATCACGAGATTTGGTTCCATGATTACTGCGTAAGGAATTTCTGACAAAGTTGGGCGGCGAAGGTACTTCGCTTCAAACTTTGTATCATCCATTTGCACATAATCAGGCACGTTACGCTCGGCACTCGCCATAGCTTCCATGACCATAGGAACTTGTTGTGATTTTTGCTTAACCGAAACTACATCGCCTTCATTTAGGCGGTAGCTAGGGATGTTCACTTTTTTGCCATTCACAAGAATGTGGCCGTGACCAACAACTTGGCGTGAAGCAAATACAGTCGGAACAACACCCATACGGTAAACAAATGCATCAAGACGCGACTCTAGCAAGCCAACAAGGTTTTCACCTGTATCGCCTTTTACACGAACTGCTTCTTTATAGATGCGACGGAATTGTTTCTCCGTAATGTTACCATAGTAACCTTTAAGCTTTTGCTTCGCAGTAAGCTGCAAACCATAATCAGAAAGCTTACGACGACGACCAGCACCATGCTGACCTGGGCCATATACACGACGGTTAACGGGATCTTTAGCACGTCCCCATAGGCTTTCACCAATACGACGACTAATTTTATACTTGGATGCGATACGTTTACTCACAGTGATCTCCTTTTTCACTAAGTTGCACTAAACTTTAAGCACAACTATCCATTAAACTTACATAACTCCCCTCAAAATCAAGAGGAGCGGCACTATAACCAGCTGTAAGGGAGTGTCAATAAAGGATTATACGCAATCGTGAAGCGATTCACAGAATGACGATAATTAAGGAGTGAAGTTTTAGTAGCGCTGAGCGCCAACGCCTTGTGCTTGGCCTTTTTCGGCAAGGTACGCAGCCGCATGACCTGTTTTGGCCAGACTATTCTCTTGATAGTCCGACACCATCTGACCATTTTGCGCTTTTAGCGTGGATAGTTGCTGCTGCTTAGCAGCAAGTTCGGTTTGTTCGCGGTTGCCCGTAATCTTAGCTTTTACAAACTTATAAATCGCGACGGCGGCAACAATTGCCACAATAGGCTTAGTTACAGGGTTACTTAACACTCCACCTGCAATTTTAGCACCACGCGAGCCTATATTATCGAGGCCGTTTAAGGCACTTTTGCCCATTCCTTTGGCAGCATCGCCTTTGCCATCCATCATGCGCAAAGGCTTTGATAATACGCGAGCACCAGTTTTAAAGCTGTCGGCAATTAAATTACCCGCACTAGCAACTGCATCAACAATTGCAGGCGCAGTTTTTGTATTTGTTTTATCAGCACCATTTTTGATGCTATCCCAAAAATTAGCCATTATTTTCCGCCTATCCCAGCACCTTGTGCTACTGCGTTATTTTTACCTTCAGCCGCAAACTGGCTTTGGAATTTATTAGGCGTATTGTTTGCCGCCAAATGATTTTCTGTTTGATATTTTAATGCCTTTTGCTCTTGGCTTATTGTATTGCGTAAACCGACATTCTTTTGCTGCTCGCGCTGAATTTGATGATCTAGCCCAACAGCATGCGCTTGGCGCACATCTTGTTCATGCGCGACCGATTTTTTCACTTCACGCGTACCACCCGTAATCCCACCATAAGCCGCACCAACAGAGGCGCTCGCCCCCACAATTGGAACTGCGGTAAAGAATCCGACAAGACCTGTAATAGCTGTACCTGATACAATGCCAGCTAAAATCGCACCTGCACCTGCAGCAGCTGCAGCACCAGTAATAGCAGAGGTAATAGCAGCTCCTACCAACAACCCAGGCCCAAGTGCTACGGCTCCGGCAATGGCAACGCCATATAATGCGCCCTTACCACCTTTACCTAAAAAGTCTTTAACGGTGCCAAGTCCAAAATCTTTTACTGCATTAGCCATTTTATACCGCCAACTCTTGTGCTGGTTTCTCTTGCGCCGCTACTTGGGGCTGCGCGCTTGGCGACTTATTGCCTGCTTCGGCCATTTTTACGTTCGCGGCTTTCAGCTTATCAAGCTGCGCGTCTATTTCAGCGCTGCTGAAATTACCTGATTTATGATTATCTTCTAATGCAGCTAAACTTTCTGCCTTGTTCTTTGCGGAATCTTCTAGAATGTGCTTCTCGCCGCGCGCTTTATTTGCTGCAATTTCTTCAGGCGTAGGCGCTGTTTTCGCTTCTGGCGCAGGCGCTGTTTTTTCTTCTACTTTTCCCGCTGGCGCTTTCGCCTCCGCGTCAGGCCCTTTTCCGACCCATGCATCGACTGTATCTTTACCTACTAAAAGGCTAGTAGCATGAGCAGCAAAGAAACCAACCACACCCATTTTAAAAGCACCGCTGATGCCTCCCTCTTTAAACCCCATGACGACACCTGCTAATAAGCCGATATTACCACGGTTATGATTAAGCGCACTTGCTGCACTTGAAACATCTCCAGTTTTAATGCTTTCAAAAAAGCCTTTATTTGTTTGGTCCGTCATGCGGAACCTCCTTTTATTACTCTTACCACTGTACTATTGGGGCGGCTGCACCTCAAGTTAAGGTTTTATGACAGTCCTATGTATTAAATGTGACAGTCAGGCTGGACGTAGCGTTTTCATCGGCTATGGTTGAACCCATTGAATAATAAAGAGGCAGAAATATGAAAGTTTTAGTCTGTGTTAAACGTGTGGTTGATTATAATGTCAAAGTGCGCGTGAAGGCCGATAACAGCAGCGTTGAGCTGGCGAATGTTAAAATGAGCATGAACCCGTTTGATGAAATTGCGGTTGAAGAAGCAATCCGCCTAAAAGAAAAAGGCATCGCGACCGAAGTCATCGCCATGTCGATTGGCGACGATAAAGTGCAAGAAACTATCCGTACCGCCATCGCCCAAGGCGCTGATCGTGGTATTCAGGTAGAAACTACCGATATGATTGAACCACTCGCTGCAGCAAAAATTATCGCCAAGATTGTTGAAAAGGAAGCGCCTGAAATGGTGATTCTCGGCAAACAAGCGATTGACGATGATGCGAACCAAACAGGACAAATGCTCGCCGCCCTGCTCGATTGGCCACAAGGCACTTTCGCATCGGAGCTCGTGGTTGAAGGCGGCAAAGCCAAAGTCACCCGCGAAGTGGATGGTGGATTGGCCGTGCATGAACTCACCCTGCCCGCCGTTATCACCACCGATTTACGCTTGAACGAGCCACGCTATGCGAAACTGCCTGATATTATGAAGGCACGCAGCAAACCCCTCGATAAACTTCCACTCGCCGAACTAGGCGTGGATGTAACACCAAAACTCGCTGTCAGCCGCGTAGAAGAACCACCTGTACGTTCGGGTGGCGTTAAAGTCGCCAGCGTTGACGAGCTAATTGAAAAACTTAAAAACGAAGCAAAGGTAATCTAATCATGGCTATTTTAATCCTTGCAGAACATACGAACGCGGCGCTTGAAGCCTCAACCCTCGCCACTATCGGCGCGGCGAAACTCATTGGCGGCGAAATTGACCTGCTTTGTTGCGGCGCTATCGCCAAAGCAGCAGCCGATTCGGCAACGGCTACCGAAGGGGTGCGCAACGTGCTTTACGCCAGCGGCGCAGAATATGACAACCCATTAGCTGAGCCTCTCGCATGGCTTATTAACTCATTAGCAGCCGATTATGATTACATACTCGCGCCCGCCAGCACCTTTGGTAAAGATGTGCTGCCACGTGCAGCAGCTTTGTCGGATGCTCAACAAATCTCTGATATTATCTCGGTAGAAACCCCCACTAGTTTCAAACGCCCTATCTATGCAGGTAATGCGATTGAAACTGTTGAGAGCAAACAAGCCAAGCATTTCATCACCATTCGTCCAACGGCTTTCGATAAAGTAGCCGCCACTGGCGGCGCAGCTACGTTGAAGCCAGTTGAAAGTAAAGGCGCTTACGAAAAAACCAACTTTATTGAGTTGCAAGCGACTGTTTCGGCGCGCCCCGAACTCACCTCGGCTTCGGTGGTTGTTTCAGGTGGCCGTGGCGTTGGCTCGGGCGAAAACTTCACCAGCGTTATTGAACCTTTGGCCGATAAGCTAAATGCTGCCATCGGCGCTTCGCGCGCTGCGGTAGATGCGGGCTATGTGCCGAACGACTACCAAGTAGGCCAAACAGGCAAAGTCGTCGCGCCTGACCTTTATATAGCGGTTGGTATCTCGGGTGCCATTCAGCATATTGCAGGCATGAAAGAAAGTAAGGTGATTGTCGCTATCAATAAAGACGAAAACGCCCCTATCTTTGAAGTGGCTGACTATGGTTTGGTAGCCGACTTATTCGAAGCCGTTCCTGAACTTACTAGTAAGCTGTAACCTATGCCAAAAATTGCCCTCGCACAGATAAACCCTACCGTGGGGGCCATTGACGATAATTGCGAACTCATTTTAAAAGAATGGCGCAAAGCCGCTGCCGATGGCGCTGACCTTATTGTCTTTCCCGAAATGTGCATTACTGCTTATCCAGTCGAAGATTTGGTCTTGCGTGAATCTTTCGTGCATAGCTCGATGGAAGCCGTACAAAAATTAGCCGAAGCCAGCGCTGACATTAATTGCGATGCCTTCGTTGGTGGCCTGTGGGAAATTGATGGCAAGCCCACTAACAGCCTATTTCATCTAAGCAAAGGCGTCATAAAATATCGCCAAGATAAAGTCGCCCTACCCAACTACGGCGTGTTTGATGAAAAACGCCTGTTCCACGCAGGCGAACCTGCCTTCGTTATTGAATGGAAACAATATCGCCTCGGCCTATTTGTATGCGAAGATATGTGGGATGCCACTGTGGCCAAGCATATCGCCAGCCAAAAGCCTGATATTTACATCAGCATGAACGGTAGCCCGTTTGAAACCAATAAAACCAATTTACGCGCCCAAACGGCTCGCAATGTTATTACCCATCACGCCGCACCGCTAATGTATGTAAACCAAGTGTGCGGGCAAGATAATCTCGTGTTTGATGGCGGCAGCTTTGTGATGGATGAAGAAGGCAATAAAATTTCACGCCTCGGCCGCTTTACCGAAAAAGTAAAACATTACGGACTAAGCCGCGATGAGCATGGCGATGCTATCCTCACCCTCGCCGCCGATGATGTGATGCCCCCCAAACTTGGCGAAGAAGAAATGCTTTATGAAGCAGCCAAATTAGGCCTGCACGACTATGTCCATAAATCTGGCTTTACGGATGTGCTCATTGCGCTTTCAGGCGGCATTGATTCGGCCATGACAGCCGCTATCGCCGTCGATGCATTAGGCGCGGACCATGTGCATTGCGTCTATATGCCTTCGCCCTATAGCTCAGCTGATAGCACTGAAGATGCAGCCGAATGCGCCAAAATGCTCGGTGTGTCATTCGAAACGATTGATATTGAACCCGCCATGCAGGTGATGGAGCAATCGCTCGCCCCCATTTTTAAAGGCAAAGCAGCGGATGTGACAGAAGAAAACATTCAATCGCGCCTGCGCGGCAATCTCATCATGGCTATCTCCAATAAAATGGGCTGGTTGGTGCTGACGACGGGTAATAAATCGGA
>JALZUV010000266.1 GCA_023301245.1 Rickettsiales bacterium | reverse complement strand
CGCATTAAAGCTTAATCACGAGGAACTTAAAACTGAATGCTCTCATGCAGAAAAAGACATGCAAAACAATCTTAAAGAGATGCGCGATTCTATGTCATACATGCTTGAAAACCTTGAGAAACAACATCTCGAAAAAGCATTGACCGCACATAACGATAGGAACAAATCACGCGGCAAGGGCTAACAAGGCACTCCCCACAAATTAGCCACGCCATTATAGTTATTATGAAGTTTTTTGCTTTACTCCTCGCTAAACACTAGTAAAACCCACGCATTGCATTACATTAGGCACTATGATGGACGATAACGACATTCTAATTGATTACCCAACCATGATTGACGACGCGATGCGTGGCGTGGTTAAAACGGCTCTACGCCAAGTAGAGGCTGAAGGTGACCTACCGGGTGAACACCACTTTTTTATCACTTTCGATACAAATTTTGTTGGCGCGAGCATCTCGCCAGCCCTCAAGAAAAAATATCCGAACGAAATGACCATTGTGCTTCAGCACCAATTTTGGGACTTAATCGTTACTGATGAGTTATTCTCGGTTACACTAAGCTTCAATAAACAGCCTGAAAAATTAGTCGTGCCATTCGCATCGATGACTGCTTTCGCTGACCCCTCTATCAAATTCGGCCTTCAGTTCCATTTGGTCGATGATGAATATGACTTTGACGATGATGAGCTAGATGAGCTTCCCCTTATGGATGGCGAAGCGGGCAACGATGCTGATAAAAACAAAAAGGGCAAAGATAAACGCCCCGTGGCTGAAGTTATTTCCATCGACACATTCCGCAAATAACTTATGTCGGCTGCACCCACTTACATGCAGCAAGCTCTTACTCTTGCAAAACAGGCCGCCAATAATGGCGAAGTGCCAGTTGGCGCAGTGATTGTAAAAGATGGCAAAATTATTGCTCAAGCAAGTAACCTGACAGAAACAAATAACGACCCTAGCGCCCATGCCGAGCTGCTAGCAATTCGTGCCGCTTGCGAAAAACTTGGTTCACCCCGTCTACCCGATTGCGATTTATATGTGACGCTAGAACCCTGCACATTATGCGCAGCGGCCATTAGCTTTGCGCGCATTAGGCGGCTCTATTTTGGCGCGTATGATGCCAAAGGTGGAGGCGTAGAACATGGCGCAAAATTTTACCATCAACCCACCTGCCACCACGCACCCGAAGTGCTCGGCGGTATGATGGAAAGCGACTGCGGACTTGTGCTAAAAGAATTTTTCGCCGATAAACGATAAATGACAGTTACTTACCGCGCGGCTAAAGAGGCCGATATTGCCGAGCTTCGTGAATTTTCCATCCGTACGATGCTTGAAAAATTTGGCCATCTCTACCACCAAGAAGATTTAGACTCCCACCTTGAAGAAGGTTACTCGGAAGAACATCATCGCAACGCCTTAAAAACCTCACAATTCTTACTAGCGATAGATGAGGGAGCTATCATCGGCTATGCAAAATGGGGCGCGTTAAGTTTGCCCGTTAAAAACCCCGTCGAACCTTCTGGCGAAATTCAACGCCTTTATGTTGATAGCAACTATCAAGGCCAAGGTATTGGCCGCGTGTTAATGGATAAAATGATGGCAGCAATGGCCGAAAAAGCCTCGCTTTACTTAAGCGTTTTTTCTGAAAATGAGGGTGCGCAGCGTTTCTATCAACGCTATGGTTTCAGCAAATATGGCGAGTATAAATATATGGTAGGCAACCACGCTGACCACGAATTCATCTATCAATTCATTCGCTAATTATGATCTTTCATAATGCGCGATTTATCGCGCTCCCAATCACGTTTTTTGACGCTGTCGCGCTTTTCGAATTCTTTTTTACCTTTACCCAGACCAATCATTAATTTGGCAATTCCGCGTGCATTAAAATACAAGCGCATAGGCACAAGCGTTACCCCTTTTTTCGAAATTTCGCCCATCATTTTCTTTTCCTGCTTTTTATGCAGCAAGCATTTTCGTGGGCGCTTTTCTTCGTGGTTCATACGGTTACCACCAGCGTAAGGAGAAATGGCCGAACCTAACAACCATAGGCCACCATCTTTTTCACCCACATAAGCTTCGTTAATCTGTGCCTTACCTTGGCGCAACGATTTAACCTCAGTACCACTGAGAATTAAGCCAGCCTCCACCTCTTCGAGAATTTCATAATCGAACTTGGCGCGTTTATTACGCGCCACTAACCCATGCGAGATGAGGTTGTTTTTCGGTTTTTTCGTGGACATAATTAAATAAGGTTTAGCCCAGCAAGTGCAGCATCCACCTGTAATTTATGTTCATCGCTTAATGGCGTAATCGGCAAACGCACATCCGCCGTACATTTCCCCATGCGCGATAATGCATATTTGGCAGGCGCGGGCGATGGCGCACAGAACATAGCATCATGCAGTGCAACCATAGGGTCGTGCAATTCTAGTGCTGCTTGATAGTCGCCCTGCAAGGTCAGTTCTTGTACTTTGGCCGTCAGTGCAGGTGCAACATTTGAAGTCACCGAAATGCAGCCTGCCCCGCCCATGGCATTAAAGCCGACAACAGTCATATCTTCGCCAGAGAGTTGGATGAAACCATTACCCGCAAGTGCGCGTAATCCGCTTACGCGAGCGAGGTTTCCTGTCGCATCTTTAACGCCAACAATACGCTCTAATTGTGAAAGGCGAGCGATTAGCTCATCGCTCATATTCACCACACTTCGACCTGGAATATTATAAAGAATAATCGGTAAATCGCAGTTATTATGAATCGCTTCATAATGGGCATAAATTCCATCTTGCGAAGGTTTATTATAGTAAGGAGCAACTACAAGCACGGCCTGTGCACCATTCGCTTGCGCTGATTGCGCTAATAAAATGGCGCTATCGGTAGAATTTGATCCCGCGCCTGCAATGATAGGAACACGCCCTGCCGCAATTTCGACCACGCGCTTCACCACATGCTGATGCTCTTGCATGGTTAATGTCGCTGATTCGCCCGTGGTACCACAAGGCACAAGGCCATGCACACCCTCAGCAATTTGCCAATTAACGAGTGCTTCTAAGGCGTCATCATCCACTCTCCCATCGCGAAAGGGTGTAACTAATGCCGTAATAATTCCAGTAAATTTTTTCATGCCCGCAATGTAGCTAAATAAAAAAGAACCCGCCAGCAAAATCGCTGACGGGTTAAGGAGGAAGAGGAAACTAATTAGATAATACCGTAGCGGGCTTTCATAGATTGCGTGATGCTATTGCGGGTTTCATCATCAAGTGCTTCTTTGAAAAGCAATAATGAGCGTAACCAACCAATTCCAGTACGCGCCGTATTTTCGGGGCTTTCGTTAAACAAGCGACCATTGCCAAATAGACGTGTGGAACTTGCAGCATAGTCGCTTCCCGTCTCAAGCGTTTCGCCATAATGCACCAATATATTGCTGTTATTATAGGTGATGGAGAATGCTTCAAAATCCGAAAATGGCCCACCATCAAGGGTAGAACCGCCGCCATAGCCGACAAAACTTAGGTTTTCCGCATCTGTTCTTAATTGGCGTAACGATACGCTATTATCGCCTGAATCAGACCCTCCAAAGGCGAAAATAACATTGAGAGATGAGCCAGAGCTTGGGTCAACCACCGTATTATCAGCGTGAAAGAGTGCGATGACGGTAAAAGCATCGCTGCCCGTTACGCTGTGGCTAAACTCTAGCTTTCGGCCAGCATCGCCGTTGCTGTAGATAGCGGGGAAGCCATCTTTATCGGCCACGAAGGTCGGCATGGCATCGCTGCCCACTTGTTGCGCATGATTGCCATTACCCGATAAATCATCCCATTGACTGATGTTATTACTACTATCGCTCGTAATGGGTGATGCGATAGCATCGAGATACACCTCAAGCGAGGGGCGTTGAATAAGGCTGGCGAAATGATCGCCTTTCGCCAAACTGGTGATTAAGCTCATGGCCGCCCCCTATACTGGACGGGTCATTAGCGTGAGCGTGGTCACGCCCGTTTGCGCTGTATCTGCCACGAGTTTAATATATTGCAAGCCCGCTAATTTCGCAGGTTCAATTGTCACAATTTGTGAAGCGCTGCCTTTAATTGTTAGTGCCATGCCGTTGGCCTCATGCACATCGACATAGCTGGCGTTGCTGGTTTCTGCTGCTTTAAGCGTCAGCGTTGTGCCATCAAATTCGGAGGGCAAAGCAATGGCGGTGAGGGTGGTGCCAGATAAATCAATCGCATCAGATTGCGTTGCACTATCGGCAATGGTTGCAGTTAAATTATGGGTGACAATAGGTTGAAATTGAGTGGATTGTACCATGGTAAAATTCCCTTGAGATTCGGTTTACGTTGACCATAATCTATGGGGCGAACTAAAAGTCAGGAAGTGGCTTTTTACCAGCGCAGGAGTTTTTTGCCTATCAGCATGCCTAGCAATGCCAGTGCCAAAACAGGTAAATAGCACCATATAAACACCTCGGCGAAATTATTAGATTGACCAATAGTTCGCATCAGAAAATGCCCACTCGCGCTGGCTGAAAGTAGCGCCATAAGGCCTGCCCAACCTAGTTGAGTAGGGGAACCTTTTTGGCGTAAAAACCACAATAAGGCGCCGGCCACAGGAGCAGCGTACGCTATTAGACCAAATGTAATATAAAAGTGGTTTGATTTCAGCGAGGCTTCTAGCGCTTGAATGCTCACATTACCAAGCAGCCCGATAACTGCGCCAAGCGTGAGGGCGAGCAACAAAAAGCACCAGCTCGTTGGCAAGCTACCTTGGCGTGGCACGGCTAATTTTATGACTGATAATCCAGCCCCAAAAACAATGAGGAGCGACAGTGCCATTTCGCCCTGATAAGCCATGGTCGTTATTTCATTCAGCCAATCATCACGCACACCAAACAGTGCGACAATAACGCTTAAATAACAGGCCAAGCCCAGCAATAAAGCAAGCGAAAATTGTCGGATATTCAGCGGCGATACGGGGGTCGCTGATTCTGCCAAATCATCTATGAAACTATCTAAGTTCATGATACTTTCTTTGCCTTTTCCTTCAATTCATTCATCGCTCTATGGGCGGTGGTGCGCACATTAGCCACTGATATCTCTAATTCATCCGATACTTCTTGTGCGGAGTTACCTTCAATATATAGCATATGAATAATTCTTCGCTGCGTAGGCGGCAAATATGACAATAATTTTTCACTTAATTGATTTTTCTCTAATTGCCCCTCAGGATTAATCGCATTTACATCGGCAACGGGATGCTCAAGTTCAGCTGCTTCGCGCTCTTGTTTTCGATAATAACGGCGCAGAAAATCTTTCAGGCGATAATTGAAAATCGCATATAACCACGGATAAAAAGGTTTTGAACCCTCGTAGCTATCACGTGCTTTATGAAGCGACAATAGAATCTCTTGGGTAATATCGTTACGGTCAGACGCGTTTAAAATACGCGACGCTAAATAGCGCTGCGCCAGTTTTTCAACTTGTTTTAACAACTTACGATAAGCCAGCTTTTCACCTGCTTGAGCGGAAATCATCCATTGCTGGCACTGTATTTCTTCTGACATAGGTGTTTTTCCACTACCTTACATACTTGGCAAGATAACGGAATGACTCCAATATTCGAGAACACTTTCTAATAGCTCTGACATAGGGCGATCTTTGCTACTTTTCAGAATATAGCTAGCTGCACCCATGCGATAGGCTTTCATCATATCTTCCCAATTAATACTGCCCGAAATAATGGCAACCACAAGATGGCGTAGTGAATGATCATCTTTAATTTTCTTCAGCAAATCAAAGCCATTACCAGCAGTAAGGCTAATATCTAAAAACAAAATATCAGGTAATTTATGATTGGGGTTTTGCTGATGATTCAGCAAATAAGGCATCACTTTATTCGCGTGATGTTCGATAGTAATTTCGCCAATTTCAGAAAAGCTTTCGGCTGCGCGTTTAAATAACATTGCATCAGCTGGGCTATCTTCAACCAACATAATGTCTAATTTAACATTACGAGTAGAGTTAATAACAGTTGGCTGTACGCTATCGCCAATCGTGATGGAATTAAAATCAATATCGCGATAGAAATAATCAATTGGCTCACTGAAAATATGCGAGATTAAGGCAAGCCGTTCAGCAGATACTTTACTCGCGCCAGATTCGTATTTTTGCACTTGCTGGGTTGAAAGCTTTAGCACTTCAGCCAGTTGTTGCAGGCTTAAGCCCATGGCTTTACGCTTCTTTCGAATACGTGCGCCAATGTATTTATTGAAATCAAGATCGTTCATGGGCACATTATTATCTCATTTGAAGACTAAAATAAAGCGATCTTCGGAGGGTTTTCTCTTTTAATGAGGCTTATTTTCAAGGTAGAAAAAGCGCTTATCGGCTGTGGGCATATTAAATTCTTTTTTAACATGCGGCAAATTCTCGTTTCCTTCGAAAAACTCCCCCTTATTCGCAGCAATGTAAACGCCTGATTCACCGTGTAACTTCTGCATTTCCTTTAAAGCACGAAGGGTGTTTTTTGTACCATCGCATTGCTGAAAATCGTAAGAGCCATCAGCTTGCAATGTGTTAGAAAGCGGAGTCATTGCGCAAGTAAATATCACCAGCTTTTTACTGCCTGCCGCCTTAAGAGCCTCATAAATAGCCACGGCAGTAACGCCCAAAGCATCCGTTCCATGACTAATTAACACAGGATATTCCGATTTTTTTATTGAGTAGATTAATAAGTGCAGACCACTACCATTTTCCAAAAACTCTTTGCTATCAGCTGGCGGCAAGGCGGTATAGGTAAAGTCTTTTGCATCAATTGAGTTCAGCATTTGCGGCATTAGGCTTTGCCCCAAAGGGGTGATATCCGCAGGCGTATTTGCAATTTCGAAAGGCTCGGCATCCATCGTGCCGCCCGTGGTAATAAGATGAAATTTTATCATAGGTTAAAACTTATTATCGCGGGGGAACCCTTGAGGCGGCAACTTTCCAGCAGCGGCACGATTGCCCATCCAGCTAGTAAGATTCTCTTCGGTGCGAGTACGATTTTCGCCTTGTGCCCAACTTAGGCCCTCGGCAATATTGATGGCTTTTGCATCGGTCAATTGACCATCTTTATATTTTTGCAAAGTAACACCCTGCCCCTTTTTCATCTCCGTCACTTGGTCGATAGGGAATACTAGCAGCTTACGGCTCGTGCCCGTCACCGCGATATGCGTAGCATCGGCGGTTACCTCGCGGAAGACCACCGCGCGCGAATCTTTAGGCGGGTTCAGCACTTGGCGACCATTTTTAGTCGAAGCTATCATATCGTCTGATTTAGCAATGAAGCCTTTACCCGCACTAGAGGCTAGCAAATAACGCTTACCCGATTCATAGACTTCCATCGCGATAGTTTCATCGGCAGCATCAATATCAATTGTCAGGTTAATCGGTTCACCATGCCCACGGCCACGCGGAATTTTATCGCCGCTAATGCTGTAGCAACGGCCATTAGAGGCGAAACATAAAATTTGGTCAGTCGTATAAGTATTAAGTGCAAATTTTTCGCTATCGCCTTCTTTATAATCAGCCGTGGTTTGGTTATGGCCTTTGAGCGCACGTATCCACCCACGTTTTGAAAATAGCACCGTAAGCGGTTCTTTTTCGATGAAAGCTTCAATCGAAACCACTACCCCCGTTGGCGCATCCGCAAATTGCGTACGGCGCGCACCAAGTTCCGTTTTCTGGCCAAAGGTCGCTTTTGTTTCTTTAATTTCATCTGAAATACGCGTCCAACGCATTTCCTCCGATTTCAGCAATGCTTCCAAGCCTGCTTGCTCTTCTGATAGCCCGTCATGCTCGGTTTTAATTTCAAGTTCTTCAAGTTTACGCAACTGGCGCAAGCGCATATTCAGAATGGCTTCCACTTGCACTTCCGACAAATCCCACTTGGCCATCATCAGTTTTTTCGGCTCATCTTCTTC
>JALZUV010000265.1 GCA_023301245.1 Rickettsiales bacterium | reverse complement strand
GTATGTATCATACCTGAGAGTGACACTGCCGCGGTTGCTGGCTTCTTCAACAGCAGGAGCTCTTTCTCCCGGAGCTGCTTCTTTTCCTCTTGGAGCTGCTTCTTTTCCTCAAGGAGGACGTCGCGGTCAGTGATGCCAAGATAACGAGATCCCCCGGAGAGAGCGTCCTTGATAGCCTTGATCTCCTCCTCGATTTCCTCGATCTTTATACCGACGGCCCGGATCTCGGCGGAAATCTCCCCGGGTGGGTCGCCCCCTCCACCGTCGACGCTACGTGCGCTCATCAAGCGCGAGATCAAGGGACGCCGCCCTGAATCTGACGAGGGGCACGACGCCGACCAAGGACGAGATGCATCCCACATGGACACGTGACACCTCGCATCGTAGTGCCGCCCGAGTGTAGCAGTAGGTCTCGATGCAGAGTGTGCCACGTTCGGTGCGAATGACCACACAGGAGCTACACAGCACAGCAGTAGCAAAATAAAACGCATTGCCGTGACTCGCTAAGCAAGGTTAGGAGAGCTGCTGGCTCGTGCGCGAGGCAGGCTGCACCTCAAATAAAGACCTGAAAAAAACGCTTCCAACGGGATGCGGGGATTTGCGGAAACCCTTCCGAAAATGCGGCGCGACTCATGTATGCGACTCGGCAAGGGATGTCACCGGCGAAAACGAGAGAGGAAGGGGTTGGGACCAGGAAATTTCGAGCAAGGTGTGTGAAATAGCTCCCGAGGTGTCGTAGGGGCTTGTTTTTCTGTGTCTCCGTCGTATACGGTGGGAGATGAGATCCAGGAACTACTCCAAGCGTACCACACACCAACGTCCGTTTGAACATATGAGGCAATGTGGAAATGTGCATAGCGGCTGCCCCCGGGTCGCGTGTTGCAGCTTACCGCTTACGACTACGTAGGCGTAAACAGCATCGGTTGCTGCCTTTCGACAAACGTTTCATTCGATGATTGTGGTGTGCACCTAACTTATCGACTGTCAAACTCCAAAATTGATGCGGTGGTCCGAAGATGCGTGCGGTTGGTGCTGCACGTCCCCAAGCTGCTGACAACCCTCGTCTATCCCGAAAATCAGCTGCAGTCACCCCTGACATGAAGTTTGGCTGAAGCACGCGTCGTCCATCGTCGACCTTTAGATTTTTCCATCGTCGTCCATCGTCGTCCATCGTCCATCGGGTTGAGTACTGGGTGCTGCTGTGAAGAACTGCAGCCTATGGGCTATGACTTAGGTTTATCCGTGTTAGTTGTTTTAATGCTGTACCAGGTACCTTTTAGGGCCGTTTTTAACGACACGAGCAAATACGCATGTATTCTCGGACTACATCGTAGTACTTCTTCTCATATAGTGTGGGGTAAGAATGGTGGAAGCACCTCCCGCGGTCGGTGCTACCACCCCTCCCTTACTTTCCACTGTCTCTCTCAGAATCGCGATATTCAGCTTGGTGCTGGTTGTCGTTGTGCTGATGGAGCTGTTTTTCCCCACACTCTCTTCCGGCGTCTTATGTAAATTGGTGTATTTTGTTACATCATTGGTTCATTTCCAAAAGCCGCCCACGACCTGCTCTGCTCACTCAGAGGGAACTCATTAATCAATCGGTACTGGTGCTCTGTAACGCCCGGGACCATGGAGTATCCCGACGACCCTGGCGACACTACCTGGGCTAATTGCATGTACCTCCATGCTGTCTTTGGGTTTTTCCAAAATGCCCGTTGCATGATAGTGGACAGATCGTCCCCTGCTAAAGCCCGTGAAACCGCCCCCCCAGATCGAAAAGAGTGCATCGAGAAATCTCCTTGTACGCCCGCCGCTGATGCGCTCTGCTTCAAAAGTGCCGTCATCTGGCTCGCGGAGAGCAGGCGTGAGCCTCGTACCGGGGTGTTGTTCCCGTCCGACATGGAGATGACCGGAAACAGGTAACCCTTGCCCATGTCCCACCCCGCAAAGTTTCCGACTTCTATCCAGCGTTCTATCGCTCGTACGGGGCATGTGTCGGCATGCTGTGCGTCGTAGGGGATCGTCAGTAGATGGTCGGCGCCATCGCGCATAGTCTTCCCCCACTGGAAATTCAGAAGGAAACCACAGTGGTTGGGGAGCCTGAGAATGCGTTGGATGAGGGTGCGCGTGAGCTCGTCTCCCCGCTTCGTCGTACTGAACGCTACTGTAAATAACGCTATGTTGCGTGCAAGAGTCAGTCGTTCTGCCAGGTCTACTGTGCCCTGGAGACGAGCCCGCAGGGGTGCTACGATGGACGCTAAGTGACTGTGCAATAGCGCCGGCGCCTGTTTTACCCTCACCCCGGCCCTCTTTTGCTCTGACCGCGAAAAAGCCATGTACTGCGTCACAATGTCGCTTCGAACTGGGTTACCTACCCTTAACTGATCGCACCATGCTGGTGCCACTCCGAGGTCCCTCTCGTATGCTACCGCTAGCTTGGATACGTAGTTAGTACGAAGGGAATCGTGGGCGAACCTCTTGCCGCATCGGCCTCTCGCTTTACAGGCTTCCGTGAAAGTTTCTGTCCCCACTGGTTCACAGTGAACGTCATGTACTATTGTGCGTCTCCGCTCCCCGCACGAGTCTAACCAACAGAGGATTTCCAGAATGTCTGTAGGTTGTGCGGCCGCCATATGTTTGGCGCCTTTTCCGACACGTGACCCCAAGAACCGGTTAAATAGGTCCGTGGACTGATTCCTGCTCCTTACGGACGCTAAAGCTGCTACCGCGGCGTGGAACTGCTCCGCCCGCTTGTCTATGGCTTTCTCATCAACGTGCATCGTCAAAGTTACGTCTCTCTCCTCGACTATCCAAGGTTTTCCACAAAATTGGCAGAACTTGAATGCCTCGTCGTGTTCGCCGTGACATTTTTGGCATAGCACTCGTGCCCTTATCGCCGATACTTTGATCAGCGAGTTATTCTGCGCCTTCGGCAGGCCTCTGTCCACCGAGAAACCGGCGAGTAAAGCCGCCAGTTGTTGTACCAAAGAACGTAGCGATCCGAACATCCCTCGAAAAGCCTGCTCGGTCCGGTGTTTGATCGAAAACAGATAACCGTATGCGCGTGGGTCGGATGGGTCATCCTTATACGTCGTGTGCGTGTGTTTTCGTTACGGCGTTCGAATTGGAGAGTTGTTTTGCGTTTTCATTACCGGGATTCCCTGAAGTCTACTTCGACTGCCCTCATTCCCCACTTGTGAAAACGGTGTGTCACCTTATTCCTCTGGTGGTGTAAACGGAAAAACTGCCCTCCCCCCCCCTGGTTCTGCTACCTGCTGCGACCTCACTGTCGCCGCCTGCAGCTTGGGAAACCAATGTAGCTTAGCGTCTGGTATTACGACGACTGCGTGTGCCCCTTTCTCTTCCAGGTGTTGCAGCACGACTCCTACCATACTCGGGGGCGGGAAACAGAAACCGAAACACTCTTTCGAAAAATCAGGCATCATGCTGACGTCCTGGCTGAGTACGTCCACCCCCGCGCTGCCCTCCGTATTGTACCGTGAAAAGAAAGGGAGCTGCCTGCCTGCCCCTGGCCTGCCCAACGGGACTCGGTGTGTCGATGCCGTCGTGGCCATCAGATCCACATCAAAACCTCCCCAGTTGTCCCACAGTGCATCAAACGCCCCTTGCGACAATCGCACATATTCCTCGCCGCTTGCGCGGGATAGCTCGTCTGCTTCTTTGTTGTCTTCGGAGCGCACCCACCGCAGGTTCAAAGTGAAATCGAGGTCTACTTGTAACCAAAACAGACTGGTATTAACTTCGTGCATCCGAGTGTTTCCCGACTTTCCTTCACGGAAAGCGTAAAACACTGACTGGTTGTCGACGTCTACCACTACCGTCGAACCCTGGATCTGGGATGGCCTTGCCCGGCTAAACAGGCGGATAGTCTCTAGCAGTGCGTATGCCTCCTTCTCGTTAATGTGAGCCCCCACCCAATCGTCTGGAAAATCGGCGGCAGCCTCAAAGGGGTTTTGATCTGGGCCCCTCATTACCCCTCCCCAACCAGAAGACGAGGCGTCGGTCGCGCCTGACACGGATAACAACCTGTGTTGTGCTTGGACCCAAGTCGCCCCGTTCATGCGAGCCCGAACCTCTAACCATTTGTCAAATTCGGCTCTTAGTCCTCCGTTAGGGGCTACTTTAACCGTTGCTGAGACTCTACTCTTCCCGGTACGTTGGAGGTGTCCGATCTGCGTGTACATATTGAACGTGTACAAGCTCGCCGCGGGGACTGCCACCGTCATGCTCGTGCACTTCCCGGCAACTTTCTCTAGTACTGCAAACGAGATCGATTTCGTGTTTATCGCCGTCGTTATAAGTGTCTCTAGTTTCACTAGTTTTTCTTCCGGGACCTCGAAGCGGCGCCTCGCCGAGTCGCAAACTATTCCTAAGTACACTAAACGCGTCGTGGGTTGAAGCACGCACTTACCCACGGACATGAAGTACCCTGCTCTATAGATCACGCGGAGTGCAAGGTGAACTGCGGCTTCGGCCGCTTTCGCCTGTTGTTGTGCGTTTTCGTTGCGTGTGGTGCGGAAATTTGTCAGGTAGAAATCGTCTAACCAAACCAGTGTTGGCACGTCCCGCGCTCTCAAGTACCGTGCTACCGCCGAGGATAACGTGTGGTAGATGTATGGTGATAAGCACCACCCAAAGCAGAGCACAGTCCACACGTAAAATTCCCCCTTCCAACACAGGCCAAAGTATGTCCACGATTCCGGGTCGATCGGTACGTGGTGGAAACCACTTTTGTGGTCTAGAGTTGCTTGGTGCGCCCCTTTTCACGCAACCTGAGCTACCTTTCCTACCCCGTCCATTTTAAAGGGCATATTTTTGCACATCTTATTCAACCATCTTCCGTCCCAGAACAACCGGGGCTTGCTCGGTTCTACCCCCAATGCCAAGACCAAGCGAGGTTCCGGCTGTTTGCTGACGTCTGCAATATCTGTCCATTTTGCCAAACATCCTTTGCTTGCGAGGTTTTCGAGTTCTATATCTACCCACGTTTCGAATTCTGTTGGTACGTGGTTTTGGAATTTGGCGGGGGTTATTTCTTTACCGCTGTAAGGTCTTCCCAGGAACTCCCCTTGTGCGTTCGGGTCTATGAATTCTTGGACCCGCACCCCTCTGAGCCACCCCAGCATCGTCTGTGTCTGCTCTTCCGCGTTATCTACGAGGATCTCGTGCTCCCAAAACTCAATCGCTGCGCTCAAGTGCCCCGGGACAAAATCCTGTTTCCTTCTCAAGGGGGCGTTTCGAGGTGTGGGCAACGTGCTACCGTCTAGTTGGGGTTGGTTATACCAGTTTGTATGAGAGTTCAGCCTGTGCCGCACCCTCTGATCTATTTCTTCCTCAACGCTACTGCCTTCGTCTTCGAGACGGTATGTGCGGGCTCGGGCTACGCGGCGTCTCCGTTCCTCCAGGAAAGTTGTTATCTTCGTCTGATCCTAAAGTGCGTGTGGAACCGGCGGCAGTGTATGAGGTGTATGGGTATGGGTGCGTGTTTTATGACGTGTGCTTCGGGTGTGTTCGGTGTGTACTATGAGTATGTTGAAATCTTGGTTTTCTGATTTTCTTTCGCTTAAATTTATACTAGCGAGCGCGCGTCGCGCACAGACCTAGAAACCAAAGTCCTCGCCACAGTATCATGGGCAAGGTTCAGGGGCTTGTAGGAGAGTGTGTAGCAGCTGGGACGTGGCTACCCTACTCTATTACAAGCCGAGGAGTGACGTTTTTGGGCTTAAAATGATGACTCATGTTTTTATTTGGCTGTGAATAATTTATTTTCTGATTCTCGCTACTGTAGTGCCTGAGGCGTGGTTGGGCATGGCTGAAAGATTCCGTTAAATGGCCTTGTTTGTACATAAAACGTTTTAGCTTAAAAATAATATCAAACGAGCTGTTTATGCCGGGGTGATAAAAGCACGTGCGGGGAGTGCCGAGAAAACTGCTGGGAGATCTTTAGCATGTGTTTCGATCTTGATCACGTGCGAGGCAAAAACTTTCGAGCTCCCATTTCATGACAGCACCTATATAGATATATATCAAAATATGAGGACTCGCTCACAGCGCTCAGGCCTCTTCGATGTTCGTTTTCGTTTCAGACTGAATCCGATTGGAATCCCTTTTTGGA
>JALZUV010000264.1 GCA_023301245.1 Rickettsiales bacterium | reverse complement strand
AGCCGCGATATTATTACTGATTCGGTTGAGCTAACCATGCGTGGCCATTGTTACGATGCTATCGTTGGCCTCGCGGGCTGCGATAAGTCGTTACCCGGATTGATGATGTCGATGGTGCGCCTCAATGTGCCTTCAGTTTTCCTCTATGGCGGCTCTATCTTGCCCGGTGTTTATAAAGGCAAAGAAGTGACTGTGGTCGATGTATTTGAAGGGGTCGGCCAACATTCCGCTGGCAACATGACGGAAGCAGAATTGAACGAATTAGAGCAAGTGGCCTGCCCATCAGGTGGTTCATGCGGTGGACAATTTACCGCCAACACCATGGCCTGCGTAAGCGAGGCGATTGGCTTAGCACTACCTGGATCATCTGGCCCGCCTGCTAGTTACGAGTCGCGAGATGATTATGCGTTTCGTTCAGGCGAAGCGGTGATGCATCTTATTAAAAATAAAATCCGCCCGCGCGATATTGTTACGCGCAAGGCACTCGAAAATGCGGCGATGATTGTAGCAGCCACAGGTGGCTCTACTAACGCTGGCCTGCATCTACCTGCCATCGCCCACGAATGCGGTATTGAATTTGATTTGCATGATGTGGGGGCTATTTTCGATAAAACGCCATACCTCGCCGATTTAAAACCGGGGGGTAAATATGTCGCTAAAGATTTATTCGAAGTAGGCGGCGTGCAAATCGTACTCAAAACTTTGCTCGAAGGTGGCTATTTGCACGGTGATTGTATGACCGTTACAGGCAAAACCATGGCTGAAAATTTGGCGAATGTAAAATGGCCTGATGGCCAAGATGTTGTTTATCCGCACGATAAACCCATTGCACCCACGGGCGGCGTAGTTACCCTCAAAGGTAACCTTGCTCCTGAAGGTGCAATCGTAAAAGTCGCAGGTTTAAAACAACGCCAATTTAGCGGCCCTGCACGCGTGTTTGACTGCGAAGAGGATGCCTTCGCTGCGGTCGGTAAGAATGAATTTGAAGAAGGCGAAGTGCTCGTCATCCGCTATGAAGGCCCTAAAGGCGGCCCAGGTATGCGCGAAATGCTCTCAACCACCGCCGCACTTTATGGCCAAGGCAAAGGCGAGTCGGTTGCACTCATTACCGATGGTCGCTTTAGCGGCGGTACGCGCGGCTTCTGTATTGGTCATGTCGGCCCCGAAGCTGCCGAAGGTGGTCCTATCGGCCTTATCGAAAATGGCGATATCATCACCATTGATGCCGACAGCCGTACACTGAATGTTGAGCTTTCTGAAAGCCAATTGGCAGAACGCCGTAAAAGCTGGAAGCCTCGTAAAACCGATTATAATTCGGGCGCGCTATGGAAGTATGCTCAAACCGTTGGCACGGCCGAGAAGGGCGCTGTTACGCACCCCGGTGGTGCGCAGGAAACTCATATTTTTGCGGATATTTAGTCTTTTAGCTTAAGGAATTCTAAAGTGAAATTCTTGAGCGCGTTCACATCCCACGCAAGGCTACTACACATTTACGGCAGACCAGCTTTGCTGACCTGCCGCAAAATTAAATGAATTAGTAAAATTAAAACTAAGCAGCTTCAGCTTTGCTATCTTTTTCTTCCGAGGTTTGCCCAGCCGCTAGACGAGCGATTGGCACACGGTAGGGTGAGCATGAAACAGTGCTAAGGCCAATGCGTGCGCAGAAAGCTATAGATTCAGGGTCAGCACCTTGTTCACCACAAATACTTAGTTTGATATTCGGTTTTACACTACGGGCTTTATCGGCGGCCATTTTGATGAGCTGGCCAACACGTTGCTGGTCAAGCGCCATAAACGGGTCGCGGTCAATAATACCGAGGTCACGATATTTTTGTAGCAAAGTGCCTGTATCATCGCGGCTCATGCCTAGCGTGGTTTGCGTCAGGTCGTTCGTGCCGAAGCTGAAGAAATCAGCAATTTCAGCAAGTTC
This sequence comes from Rickettsiales bacterium, assembly GCA_023301245.1. Lineage (GTDB taxonomy): Bacteria > Pseudomonadota > Alphaproteobacteria > Rickettsiales > JALZUV01 > JALZUV01. The sequence continues at coordinate 6,697 of JALZUV010000264.1, read as the reverse complement.
ATCAGCAATGAGTGCGGCAGCGGGCAGTTCAATCATGGTGCCGAATAGGTAGTTTTTCGTACCAACTTGGTCGGCCACATCGCGGGTGACTTCACGTAAAATACGCAACTCTTCGGTCGACATCACAAGTGGAACCATAATTTCAGGTTTTACGTCAGCTCCAGTTTCTACCGCTGCTTCGAGGATGGCACGGATTTGTGCTTCGTAAAGTGCAGGGTGTGTCATGCCTAAGCGAACGCCACGATGGCCAAGCATCGGGTTTGTTTCCGAAAGTGACTCGGTGCGTTTCTCTAAAATGCTAACCGACAATCCTGTGAGTTTCGCAACATCAGCCATCGAAGCCGTATCATGCGGTAAAAACTCGTGCAATGGCGGGTCAAGCAAGCGGATGGTGACGGGCTTATCGCGCATTAAAGCGAAGATGGCTTTGAAATCTGCTTTCTGAAACTCTGCGAGTTGAGTGAGGAGCGTTGCTTTCAACTCTTCATCTTCGGCCAAAATATAACCCCGCATGGCGGTGATACGTTCGGGCTGGAAGAACATATGTTCGGTACGGCAAAGGCCAATGCCTTCGGCACCAAAATCGAGCGCAGTTTGAATATCTTCAATCGTTTCTGCATTGGCGCGTATTTCTAGGGTGCGATATTCATCCGCCCAGTTCATAAGGGTTTCGAAGTTACCCGATAAATCAGGCGAGGCCATTGGCAATTCGCCCGCGTAAATTTCGCCTTTGCTACCATCAAGGGTAAGCACATCGCCAAGTTTGAAACTTTGCTTTCCAATGGTAATTACGCCTGCAGTTTCGTTAATGCGTAAGCTGGTTGCACCACAAACACAGGGTTTGCCCATACCACGTGCAACAACGGCGGCATGCGAGGTCATCCCGCCGCGCGCGGTTAAAATTCCCATCGCGGAATGCATGCCTTGAATATCTTCAGGGCTGGTTTCTTCGCGTACCAGAATAACCGATTCGCCATTGGCGGCGGCCTCATGTGCTTCTTCCGAATCAAATACGATTTTACCACAGGCAGCACCTGGTGATGCGGGTAGCCCACGGCCAACCACGATAACTTCGGCGTTAGGGTCAATCATTGGGTGCAATAGCTGGTCGAGCGAGAGAGCATCCACCCGTTTAACCGCTTCAGATTTATTGATAATACCTGCTTCAACAAAGGCGAGTACGAGCGCAACTGCGGCACTGGCCGAGCGCTTTCCACCACGCGTTTGCAATAGCCATAGCTTGCCATTTTCAATAGTGAATTCAATATCTTGCATGTCGCGGTAATGCGCTTCTAGCTTTTCGGCTAAATCGAGAAATTCTTTGAAAAGCTCTGGCATGACCGCTTCCATGCTTTGGCCTTTTTCAGCTTCGGTTTCAGCGGCTTGTGCGATGGGAAGCGGCGTGCGAATACCCGCCACCACATCTTCGCCTTGTGCGTTAATAAGATATTCACCGTAAATTCCTGCTTCGCCTGTGGAAGGGTTGCGGGTGAAGGCAACGCCTGTCGCACAATCTTCGCCGCGATTACCAAATACCATCGCTTGCACGGTAACGGCAGTGCCTGCGAGGCCAGTGATTTCGTGAATATCGCGATAGGTGATGGCGCGTGGGTTCATCCAGCTATCGAACACGGCATGTATCGCCATTTCGAGTTGCTCTTTAGGTTCTTGCGGGAATGGTTTACCGGTTTCTTGTTCAACCAATTCCATAAATTCTTCGGCGAGTTCTTGCAGATCCTCGGCCGATAAATCAGTGTCTTCAATAATGCCGAGGCTTAATTTTTTCTCATCGAGCATTTGTTCGAAGGCGAAGCTATCGAGTTCTAGCACGACATCGGCAAACATTTGCACGAAGCGGCGATAGCTATCCCACGCGAAACGTGCATTGCCCGATTGTTTGGCGAGCGCTTCGACCGTAGTGGGGTTAAGGCCGAGGTTTAAAACGGTGTCCATCATACCGGGCATTGAAATGGCCGCGCCTGAACGAACAGAAAGCAGCAGTGGGTTTGCGCCACCAAATTGTTTGCCCGTAATTTCTTCAACCTTTGTGAGGGCTTCCATCACCGAATCCATCACGCCTACGGGCAGTTTATTGCCAGCATTATTATAAACTTTGCAACATTCAGTTGTGATGGTTAGGCCGGGAGGCACAGGCAAGCCAAGGTTCGACATTTCGGCCAAGTTGGCACCTTTGCCACCCAGCAAATTTTTCATGGCGGCTTTACCGTCGGAGCCCTTAGGGCCAAAGCTATATACATATTGGGTCATGGTTAAATCCTCGAGTTATGCGGCTTGTTGTATTTGGCTGAAGTCAGCAATATTTTGCATGTTATCAACTAATTCTGAAAGAAGTGTTAATCGGTTCTGACGAAGTTTCTCATCGTCAGCATTTACGATAACTTTTTCGAAAAATGCATCGACAGGTTGGCGAAGTTCAGCGAAAGAGGTGAGCGCTTCGCCATAAGCTTCGGCGGTAAGATGTAGAGTCACAGCAGATGAAGTGGAGGTCATCGCCTCATACAGTGCTTTCTCTTCAATTTGTTCGAGCAATTCTGCGCTGACATTAGTTTGTGTCTGCTTATCGCTTTTCGCTAGAATATTGGCCGCGCGGCCATAGGCGATTAGCAAGGCAGAAGCATCGTTGCTTTCAACAAACTTCTGCAAAGCTTCCACTTTGCGCGTTAGTCGTAAGAAATCATCATCTTGCGTATTGGCTAACACTGCTTCAATTACATCGTAGCGTAGGCCTTTATCTTTCAACACGCCGCGTAAACGCTCCATAAAGAAGTGGTAGAGAGCATCACTATCAATGAAGTTTTTTAATGAAATGCGTAGGTCGTTTTCCAAGATGATGCGGATAACGCCGAGTGCGGCGCGGCGCAAGGCAAACGGATCTTTCGAACCTGTAGGGATTTCGCCTGCACTAAATAATCCGATGAGTGTATCGAGTTTATCGGCCAGTGCTACGGCGATACTGGTGGGTTCTGTCGGCACCGCTGCGCTTGGCCCTTGCGGTAAATAATGGTCGCGGATGGCATCAGCAACCGCCTCATTTTCTTTTTGTGCTAGTGCGTAATAGCGCCCCATAGTGCCTTGCAGGTCAGCGAATTCGCCGACCATTCCTGTGGCGAGGTCGGCCTTGCAGAGGCTGGTCGCTCGTAATATTTTTGCGGTATCAGCAGTTGGAATCAATTTCGCCAATGGCTCGGCGAGATTTTTCATACGCTCGATTTTATCGGCGATGCTGCCGAGTTTTGCGTGGAAGGTAACGGCTTTTAGTTTCTCGCTCCATTGTTCCAGCGATTGGTTTTGGTCTTTATGGTAGAAAAATTGCCCGTCAGCCAAGCGTGCGCGTAGCACACGTTCGTTGCCGGCGATAACGGCTTTGCCGCCATCAATAGCTTCGATATTACTGGTGATGAGGAATTTATTGGAGGCGCTGCCATCTTTTTCCAACAACGTGAAATATTTCTGATGGTTTCGCATTTCAGAACGCATCACTTCTGGCGGTAAGTCCATAAAGCTATCGTCAATTGCGCCTTGTAGAATGACAGGCCATTCGACCAAGCCTGTTACTTCGCGCAGTAAGGCGGCATCTTCTAGCAGCGATGCGCTTGATTTTTCAGCGACGGCTAGTAGGTCGGCTTTAATTTTAGCTTCGCGTTTTAGGCCGTCAGCCATCACATAGGCTTTGGTTAAAACCGCCTCATAGTCGCTTGCAGCCGTTAACTCGATAGATTGAGGGGCGTGAAAACGGTGGCCATAGGTAATGTTATTGGCGGTAAGATGCGCGAATTTCAACGGCACAATATCGCTGCCTAAAATACAGCAAATATTTTGCAAAGGGCGCGCCCAGTTTAGCTCGTAAGAACCCCAGCGCATCGACTTTTGCCACGGCAATTGACCGAGCAATTTTTCGATAATCTCTTTCAACGCATCCGCAGTGGCGAGGCCCTTTTGATTTATCACGGCAAAGAAATAGTCTTTGCCTTTAATTTCGCGTGTCTCTAGCTGCTCTTTAGTGAGGCCAGTGCTGCGCAGGAACCCTGCAAGTGCTTGGTCTGGCGCAGATGTGGCGGGGCCTTTGCGCTCTTCGGCAACATCTGGTTGTTGGGCGGGTAGGCCATTTACGATAATCGCAATGCGGCGTGGTGTGCGGAAACTGCTAATATCGCCATGTTCAAGTTTGGCTTCTTTAAGCGCTTTAACGAGGTTATCGCGCAACCAGCTTTCTGCCTTGGGCTGCATGCCTGCAGGTAGTTCTTCTGAGAATAATTCGAGCAGTAAATCAGCCATTACTTTAGGGCCTTATTTTTATCATCAACCAAAACTACAGTGGGTTTGTAGTTTTTTGCTTCCGTTTCATCCATCTGCGCGTAGGCGATGATGATGAGCAAATCGCCCTTTTGCACTAAGCGCGCCGCCGCACCATTGACTTGAATTTCGCCCGTGCCACGCGCGCCCTCAATGGTGTAAGTGGTAAAACGATTGCCGTTATCAATATCCAGCACATCCACTTGTTCGTATGGCAAAATACCCGATGCTTCGAGCAGGTCGGGGTCTATCGTAATAGAACCTTCGTAATGCATGTCGGCATTAGTGACGGTTGCACGATGAATTTTCGATTTAAACATGGTAAGGGTCATGCGGCTTTTTCCTTCGGTGTAATAGATTCGAGGTAGCTTGCGCAGCAACCTTTGGCGAGCGCACGAACGCGGCCAATATAGGCCGCACGTTCAGTAACAGAAATAACTCCGCGAGCATCGAGCAGGTTAAAGGCGTGGCTGGCTTTAATGCATTGGTCGTAAGCGGGAAGGGGCAGAGAATGCTCCAATAAATCGTTGCATTGCTTTTCAGCATCGTCAAATTGGCGGAACAGTAGGCTAGTGTCGGCCACATCTAGGTTATATTTTGAGAACTGCTGTTCATTGGCGAGAAATACATCGCCATAGCTAACGCCATCATCATTAAATTTTAGGTCATAGACGTTCTCGACGCCTTGAATATACATGGCCAAGCGCTCTAATCCGTAGGTAAGCTCGCCTGTTACTGGCTTGCATTCAAACCCGCCAACTTGTTGGAAATAGGTGAATTGCGTGACTTCCATACCATCGCACCACACTTCCCAACCTAATCCCCATGCGCCAAGAGTTGGGCTTTCCCAATCATCTTCCACAAAGCGGATATCGTGCAATAGCGGATCAACGCCGAGGGTTTTTAAACTATCGAGGTAAAGCTGCTGAATATTATCGGGCGAGGGTTTGAGCACTACTTGATATTGATAGTAATGCTGCAAGCGGTTTGGGTTTTCGCCATAGCGGCCATCAGACGGGCGGCGCGAAGGCTGCACATAAGCGGCTTTCCAATGTTGTGGCCCTAGCGCGCGTAGCGTGGTGGCGGGGTGGAAAGTTCCTGCTCCCATCTCAACATCGTATGGTTGTAAAATTGCACAGCCTTGGTCAGCCCAAAAGCGGTGAAGTGTAAGGATAATATCTTGAAAGCTGCTCATGCTATGGTTTTAAGGCCGCAGCGCTATAGTTGCAAGGCTGAAAGGCATGATTTTACTAAACTGATGGTCATTTTGTAAGTTTTTGGGTAATAGCCAAGGGGATGAATCTTTTAAACTCACCTCTAGTACGCTTTCTTGCGGGGCCAAAACTGGTTTTTTGGCTTCTGCCGTGGCTTATGGTGCTGTTGGTGATTGGCACAATTTCGCAACGCTATATTGGCCTTTTTGAAGCGGAGAAAATATTCTTCACCAGTTGGCTCGTGTGGATTGGCCCAGTGCCGATGCCTGGTTTATATCCGATATTAGGGTTATTCGCTGTAGGGCTGGCCATCAAACTTGCTTTCAAATATAAATGGAACCGCGCCCAAGCGGGGAGCATCCTTACTCATTTAGGCGTACTGCTATTGTTGGTAGGGGGGCTAGTGACCGCACTGACCGAGGAGGAAGGTTTCCTCACTGTATTAGAAGGCGAAGTGGTACGCACTATTTCCGATTACCACGCGCGTGAATTAGTGGTGTTTGCCGATGATAAATTAACCCACCGCATTCCCTTCAATCAATTGCGCGCGGGGGCTAATATTAGCGAACTGCCGTTTGAACTGAAAATACTGCAGAGCTGCCGAAATTGCGAACCCGTAATGGGCGAGAAATTAAGCCTTAAAAAGCGCGTATTAGAAAAGGAAGATGAGGCAAATTTAAGTGGCCTCACCTTACAAGTGGCAGGGGGTGAATATGTGTTGTTCGAGGCTATTCCTGCCCCCATTGAATTTGAAAATTACAAACTTATTTTGCAAAAACAAAAGCGCGTGCTGCCGTTTAAGGTGCAATTAAATTCCTTCAAAAAACATAACTACGCTGGTTCCGATATCGCATCTGAATATGAATCTAACGTGACGATTATTGAAGAAGGTGGCCTAGAATGGTCGCAGGTGATTCGGATGAATGAGCCGCTGCGTACCCACGGTTACACGCTCTATCAATCGTCTTTTTTAGAGATGAACGGCAGGCAAGCTAGCGTGATTGCAATTGTCAAAAATAGCGGGTTTTTATTCCCCTATATCGCCAGTATTATCATGGCGATGGGATTGATTTTACAAAGTATTTCGCGGTTTGGTAGGGTGAAATCATGAGGTGGTTTTTACTCTTTCTCATCATCCCATTCTTTGCTCACGCTTTGCCGATGGAGCA
>JALZUV010000263.1 GCA_023301245.1 Rickettsiales bacterium | reverse complement strand
CGAGATTTTGCTTCATCAAGCTGATTATTTTCACTTAAGGCTTTAATGTAAACGGCTGCTGCACGCGAAGTTTTTTCGCTATTAATATTACTTAGCGACGATTGCAAAAGACCTGCTTGCTTCAGCGCTTTAGCGGCAACTGAAGCATTATTGCTTTCACCTGCATAGTCAGCGGCTTCTATCAATGCTTCAAGGCGACGATCTTCACGACGAGTAGTGATAGCAGCTTCTAGACTTTTTTCACTAGCATCTTTAGAGCGAACTTTCTCGCCTTGCTTGCTGTAATAGACAGCGAGCTTACCCCAGCTATTCGCTGCATATTTCCCATCATCAATATATTGGGAAATGCTTGCAGCCCGTGAGTATTCTTTTTTATCGAAGGTTTTCTTGAACCACGTGTAGAGCTTTTTTTGCTGCAAACTAGAGTCAGTAATCGCAATAATTGCCTTGCTGGCAATCATGAACTTATCAGCTTGAAGCGCTTTTTCGTGTAATGCTATAAGTGCCTTGTTACGTTTCTTTTCATTCTTTTTATCAGAAACAGCAACAATCTGGTGAAGCTTTTTATTCCATGCATCGCCAGAAGGCTTCTGCTTGCCAGCAAGCGTTTGCATTAATGGAGCACGATGAATTCCAAGGGTGATGTGAGGAATAATATCTTCAGCGAGCTCTATGCCATCCCATCCGAATAAAAGCTTACCCTCTTTTGTTTCCGTTAGAGCGGCGAGGGCAATTGAATGTAGTGACTCACTCTTTTTATGAGTGCTCTTTAATTGCATTGCATTCTTATGGGCAGATTTTAGAAGCTTGAGGGCCATTTTCTTATCAAACGATATAGCGGCCTTAGAGATAACAATATCAGCATAGATTTTAGTGTTTAAATCGAAGTTTTTGCCCAGAGTCCTAGCTTTTGTAATGTAAGAAGCGTCCTTATTCGCTTTTGCTGCATTCAAATAGGCGTGAAGCAATTGCTTTTGCGCCATATCATGCGTAAGGCCTTCGCCTGCGGTTTGACCCGCAGGGATGGCTTTTACAACGGCTTCCCACTTGCCAACTGCCACCGTAGGTTTGGTGGAAGCAGCTTCTGCATCAAGCCATAATTGTTTGGCATTTTCTGCATGAGCGGAGAATGAGAATAGAACTAGAAGGGCAAATAATAAACGCATCTTAGAATATCCGTAACGTATCAATTCTGATTTCAACAGGGTCATCAATATATTCAGCAGGTAGCGGCTCGTTTGGCTCGATACGAATCAGTGAATTACCACCCATACCTTTACCCGCTTGAATGATTGAAATAGTACCGCGCAAATAGTCACCATGGCCTGGTAATGCCATCATCACTTGTTGTTGCACAGATAGTTTCACCGCTTCTTTATGCGGAATATAAGCTTCCACAAAAGCACGTGCATCAGGGCGTACAAGCTCTAGTGCAGGCTCGCCTTTACGCGCTAGACGGTTATTATCCAAAAGTCGCTTCTTAACGATACAATCACAAGGGCTATCCACTGTAAAGTTAGCACCTGTCGTTGTAGAAACAGACAGAAGAGGCTGACCTTTTCTAACTTTCATATCGGGTAGGATAGGGGCGTAGTAAATTTTACCACCCGCTGGCGAATCGACAGTAAGCATTTGTGCAGCAACTTGAGCTGAAGAGGCTTTTACAATGTAAAGGCGCTCGTAAACACTAGAAAGAACATAGGCTACTAGAAGTGCCGAGATAAGTGCAACAGCACCTGTCTTAAGCATTTTAACCATTTTTTGTTTGGCAATTTCTGCGCTGGTTAGGCCAGCATAGGGATCGGGCACATTACGTGGCTTGGTCATGTTATTACGTGCGACAACATCGAGAAGGTCGCCAGCATTAACGAGCTCGCCACTGGTGTAAGCGGTAACAAGATATTGCATAACAGAGCGCTGATTGCGATCCATCGTATTAAATTTACAGCCGAGCTTATCGTGCGATACGAAGCCAACTTCTAAAACGGCAGGAACGCTAAGCGCAAAACCATCGAACTGGAATTGCAGTACACCGTCAATTTGCGAGCCTTCGCTCATGCCACTAGGTAGCTGTCCGTTTGCAGGCAGGATAGAAATACCGCCAACCGACCAATCGGAAAGAGGGTAGTTTGTACCACTAATGTGAATACTCGCAGGCAAATTAATGCGAATATGCTGACGCTGTGCTTCAGCCTCATGCACCATTTGAGGTACAGCAGATGGGTTTTCAGGGTTTGTCATGTGTTTAATACTCCGTAATCAAAAGAAACCAAAATTCTGTGTCAGGGATATCTAGCATACCACTAATGGTGGCTAGCCCTACAATAAATATTCCGAAAGCAAGTAACTGCATATATGCTGAGCTTGCTCCCATCATCCTATCCGCAACGGATGAATGCTTGCGTTTTAGCACGGTATTTTGTCTTGTCCATTTTTGTTTGTCCAAACGGAACAAAACAATGGTTTTAACAAAAGAGCCAACGACCTGATTATAATACATCAGAAACGGCCAAAAAGCGGAAACGGAAGGTCGAGAGACTAATAGCATCAAGACCATAATATAGCGCGTTATCATAATCCATAGCAGGTAATAGAAAATCGCGAATGGATCGTAAACGAATGAAGCGAGAATGGCGACAACAGGGCCAACAAGTGATGTCCACATTGATATACGCTGGTCAAGAATGGCCACCCAAGGGAATAGTCCCATCGGCTTAGGGCCAAGCATAATCGCGCGCCAGTTCGTACGGAGCATGTTACCAAACCAGCGGCGCATAAGCGTAAGCGAGCTACTAACAAAATACTCAGACGGTGGTGTTTCAATGGTACGTACCACTACATCGGGCACATAAATCATCTCATAGCCTTGGCTTAGAATGTGGAACCACGAAGATTTATCGTCACCCGTTAGAAATTTGAAGCGACCTAAGCGCCAGTGATCAATCCAATCCACCTCAACGCGGCGGATAAATTCAGGATCTGTCACGATAGAGGCGCGGAACATAGACATACGGCCTGTTAGTGTCAGCACGCGCTTTGATAAGCTGTGCGAGCCCATATAAACGTTACGCTGGGCAAAGCGCATACTATACCAGTCGCGGAAGAGCCATTTGCCTTCTACTTCACACATCTCATCTGTCGTAAGAGCGCCAAGATTAGGCATAGTTTTAAAGAAGGATGCACATTTAGCGACCATCCCTAAAGGCAACATACTATCGCCATCAATTACCGATACAACAGCATCTTCAGGCGGGCAGCGGCGCGAAATGGCGCGGAAGCCAACGGCAAGCGCATCTCGTTTACCTGTTCCAGCAATGCGTACAAAAACTAGTTTTACGTGCGCGGGCGGGCTGTGATTCTCAAATATCTTTTTAACAAGCGATTGGTCTGCACGTTCAACGAGCGACACTACAATAGTGGTGGGGATACCACAGTTAATAGCTTCAGCAACAACACTATCATAAACGCGGCGTGTAGTTTCAGAGCCAATACGGAAGCTAGTTACTAGAAAATAATTATGCGATGGCATTGCATCTTCGCCTGCAGCGTCTGCGGTAATGCGCCACTTGGGGAACACCATATGTTTAAAGATTAAGAAGCGAGACCAATTTAATATAGCCCA
>JALZUV010000262.1 GCA_023301245.1 Rickettsiales bacterium | reverse complement strand
TCGCCGTCCTTCTTTAGCATCTCGATGGTTTCCAGAGCCTCGTTAAGCTCGTGAGATAGCCGGGCGTTTTCCTCTAGGTTGCTCATGAGGCACTCCTTTCCATCCAACTTGGGAGTGTTGATTTCTTTCGCGGCTTGTAGTCCAGCTTCACTTTCACTCGGTCTCGATGGTTGAAAACAGCGAGCTTCATGTAGCTCTTCATAGCTTCATGATCAGTCGCTTTTGACTCGATAGCCCTCCATACTGGGAGCTCTGAATCCGCTAGTATCACGAAAACATCGACTTTCTTTTTCTGTCCAAATCTCCACTCTCGGCGAACCGCTTGATAGAACTTCTCATAAGAATACGAGATCGAGGCGAAAGCCATTTTGCATGAATGTTGCCAGTTCATTCCGAATCCACAGATAGAAGGTTTTGATATGATCACTCGCGCTTCTCCGGATGAGAATAGATCGAGATTCTTCTCTTTTAACTCCGATTTGTCAGACCCCTTCACCTCGACGGAGTCGGGAATGAGCCTCGCTAACATCGCGCTTTCGTCGTTGGACTCGCACCATACGACCCATGGCTCTTTTGAGTCGTTCACCAATCTGGCGACCGTCTCGCACCTCTGATTGATAGTTTTCCTCTTCGCTCGATGGAGGTCAGTCGCGCTAACAGTTGGAATGTCAAATAGCATGTCCTCATCACCATCCTCAAGCGGGCTTTCAACCGTAATTGTCTTGATTTTAAGAGGAGGAAGATCGTATCCCTCGTCATCGTGTCCAAGGTCGGAAGGCTTTGATACGCAACAGGCCCAGCTCGAAACCCATTCCCAGAAATCAACAACGGCATGCTTCTTGAGCCTCCAGTCTCCGGTGTTCATGGAGTCGTGAACAAACCAACGAGTGAGCATTTCCTGAGTGTTCATGATCCCCAAGAACTCGGCATGGTTCCCGATCTCGGTGTAATCATTTGGGGCGGGTGTCGCCGTGCATGCTAGACGATAGGGCGTATCTGAAAACATCTCGATGATCCTGTTCTTGGTTTTTGAATTTTGACCTTTCAAGATCGAGCTTTCATCGAGAATCACGCATTCAAATTGTGATGAATCAAAAAGATGGAGACGGTCATAGTTCGTGATCGTGATCTGACTGATCACGTTTCCATCGGGAGAGTAGGTCACGTCCACTCCAAGCATTGACTTAGCTTCCTTGATCGTCTGGTGACAGACTCCCAGAGGAGCTGCGATGATTGTCTTGCCTCGGATATGGCGGGCGAAGTCGATTTGCAGGAACGTCTTACCCAGTCCGGTGTCGAGAAACGCGGCCCCGCGAGTGATCTTAAGTAGGAAATCAAGGCAATCCCTTTGATGGGGCTTGGCTCTCTCGTGAGGATTAGCGACGATAGACTTGGCAGTCTCAACCTCTCGCGTCTTCTTTGAGACGAGGAACTTTCTATAAGTTTTATTCATTAAATAAGTCTCCTTTCTCGGTGTCCGCCATTTGTAAATTCTGGACCGCTTGCCCGAAGTATGACTCCTTAAGCTCGGTCCCGATAAACTTTCGTCCCATCTTTAAAGACATAAAACCCTCGCTTCCGATCCCAGTAAATGGGGAAAAGACCACGTCTCCTTTATTGCTCCACATAGTTAGGCAACGCTCGATCACGTCGAGCTGGAGTGGACAAATATGGCGCTCATCTTTCTCGGCCTTGGCGTTTTTGCCGTTGAGAACATGAGTCTGTCGCACGTTCATCCAAACCGGGCTAGCCCACTCCTGCCACTGATCGACGGGGAATGATTCTGCCGTATGAGAGACGGGGTTTTCGTTGTCTCCGGGCTTTACAAAGACGAGGAGATAGTCGGGATTTCCCATGCGGGATCTTGTCGAATCCTTCTTGATAGTCTTGTGAAGTAATCCATGAGCCTTGGTCCTCTGCATCTCGACTACTGGATCTTTCCAGATCGTGACTCGGCAATGAAACACCCATCCGGCGGCGATATGCTCACGGATGATCTCGCCAGAGAAATCACGTCGGCCAATGTAGCCGTGCATGGCCTTCGATGTCGGAAGATCCATGCAGTGAACGCATGAAATCCTGCCCGGCTTTGTGATTCGAAACTTCTCCTTAATCAAGAATCGGTATTGATCGAAGAACTCGCCATCGTTCGCGCAATTCCCCATATCGGCGACTGAGTCGCCGTAGATGTAGAGGTTGGCAAATGGTGGTGAGTAGACTGAAATGTCGATTGATTCGTCTGGCATGCCGGATGCGAAATCCACGCAATCTGCGTTGTAGATGCTCCAGTCTTTAGCGTGATGTTGATTGATTACTTTTGTATCTGTGGTGATCATATTAGATTCTCCGTTTCTATATTTTGAGTTTTGAAATGAGGGCCCGTCTGAGTGATTGTCAGCTCAACACAAGCCCCTCCTTTACGTCGGGTGTCGTCCTGCCTGAAGTCGGTGTTGGTAATGTATTTGATTGAGTCGTCGTTAAACCACCCACACGCCACGAGCGCGTCTTCAAGCTCCTTGTAGTTTCCTCGGCCACAGCTGGAGGAGTCCCACTTGGACATCTTAGGCCCGAGTATCCGAGTGGCTACCACCTCGACAGGGAAGGGGAAGGGAGTTCGCTTGAATCCGAGAATCCTCAGTTTTGATTCGAACGCC
>JALZUV010000261.1 GCA_023301245.1 Rickettsiales bacterium | reverse complement strand
GATGATGAAAAGAAGCCATCAATGGTGACGGGCGTTCCTGTTGCTGACCCTGCTGATGTGCCAGTTTTTGACAAGCAAGAAGTGGCTAAAAATGTTATGCCGCCTGAACTTCCAGTAGCTAGTGCTGCAAAGGAAACCTCTTTACCTTCGATGGATTTGTTGGATAAAGATATTGAGGGGCGCTTTACGAACGAGCCATTGGATTCTTTTGAATCTGAATCGGTTGATTTATTGGACTTGGAACCTGAAAAATTAGTTCCTGAAATGGCGGCGCCTGAATTTGAAGTGGCCGCATTGCCACCGCAACCCAAGCTGTCGAAGCCTAGTGTAAAGGCAGCGGTTGGTGCTACGCAGGTTTCCATTAACTATGGTAAAGATGATACAGATATTCCCGAGAGTAATAAGTCGAAATTAAAAGATATTGCTAATAAAGCCAAAGCGGCGAAAAAGCGTATTATTATTTCGTCATTTGCCAGCGGAGAAGAGGATGAGAGCAAGGCCGCAAACATGATATCACTCTCGCGCGGCTTAAGTTTACGCGCCTATTTTATTGATAGAGGTGTGGCAATGGACCGTATTATTGTGCAGGCTAAAGGCCTAGAGAATGCTGGCGGTGCGCCTGATAGAGCTGATATCGTTATTGAATAATGCTGTCATCGGGGTTTGAGCTTGTTTGAAAAGATGAAATGTGAGATAAAAGCTTCATAATATGCACAGGTTACAGCCTTACTCTTGTGTAAAAGACTTAAAAATAATAATAAAGGCGAAAACAGCTTTAAAGGGTAGGTATGCGGCAGGCACGGCGCAAAGGATTTAAATACTTCTTCCGAAAAATTTTCCATCGTCGCAATGTTATTGTGATGTCGGATGAATCGGTTGACCATTATCCGATTGCGGGTTTTACCCAGCTTGCAGTGTTAATGCTTATTATTGGTGGCTTTAGTTGGGTTTCTTATTCAACAGGAAGTTACATGACATCTCAGCAAGTGCTGAAACAAAAAGACCGCCAATTAGTTTCGACGACTTTGCAAAAACGCAAAATAGGTGAAGAATATAGCCTGCTAAAGCACGACCTTAAAAAGCTTAAAGAGCAAAAAGGCGAGTTGAGCAAATATGCAAAACTTGTGCTTTCACAGCACTCTCAAGAAAATGAAGAGATTGCGCTTAGCGACAGCACGATGATTGACGCTGACCGACTTGGCGAAATGAAGAGTCGCTTGTTAGAGCGTATCTCGTTTCTTGAAGATAATTTGCTGAAATTACAGCAAGAAAATGAAGATATTGTAACGACTGTATTAGAGCGCACGCAAAATAAGATTAAAGAATTGCGCGATGTGGTTAAACGTACAGGCCTAGATACTTCAACCCTGACGAATAAAGCGAAGCGTGAAATTGCCCGTTCGCGACCGAAAAATAATAACAATCAAGGTGGCCCTTACGTACCTGACACGGTGCAAGATTTAGCCCCTAACTTAATGAAAAATATTGATGAAGTGCTGGCACTGCAAAAAGTAGTTGAGCATCTTCCTTTAGGAAAGCCATTAGCGGGGGCGCGCACTACTAGCCGCTTTGGCCGCCGTTACGATCCATTTACTCAACACCCCGCAGTGCACTCTGGCCAAGATTTTGTGGGTAAAAAAGGTGCACGTATTGTCGCCACCGCAAATGGTCGTGTGACTTCAGCCGAGCGCCGTGGCGCTTATGGAAAAATGGTGGTGATTGACCATGGCTATGGCATTACCACACGCTATGCACATCTTAGTAAAATTGCCGTGCATAAAGGCCAGCGCGTTAAAAAAGGCCAGCGTCTTGGCAACCAAGGCACAACAGGTCGTAGCACAGGCGAGCACTTGCATTACGAGGTGCGCTACAATAAACAAGCCATTAACCCCATGAAATTTATCAAGGCAGGTAGTTATGTTCGGTAAGAATAAAGACAATAAAAAGAATAAAACTTCACGCACTCAACGCAGTGCTGCTCCTTCTATTGTCTCGCGCGATATGAATATTATGGGCAACTTAATTAGCGAAGGTATTGTAGATATTGAAGGCCGCATTGAAGGTAACGTGCGCGCCACCCAAGTAACTATTCGCAAAGATGGTGTCGTCAACGGCGACCTACAAGCTGATGTGGT
The DNA here is from genome assembly GCA_023301245.1 of Rickettsiales bacterium. Classification (GTDB taxonomy): domain Bacteria; phylum Pseudomonadota; class Alphaproteobacteria; order Rickettsiales; family JALZUV01; genus JALZUV01. The sequence goes on along the minus strand of JALZUV010000261.1, from coordinate 783 downwards.
GCAAATTTACGGCCACGTAAAAGGCTTGGTGCGGGCTAAAGATGTGCATTTATATAACTCTGCCAAAGTTGAAGGCAGCATTATGCACGAGATTCTTTCGATGGAAGAAGGCGCTTTTGTTGATGGTAAATTTAAGCGTACTGATCGTGTTCATTTAGGCGACCTAGCAATAATGAGCGATGATGATGTTGATGTTAATGCAGAAGACGAAGTTCGTTTGCTAGAAAATATTCGCCTTATTAGCAACCAAGCTGAATAGATTCACTCGCTAGATTAATAGCCAAGCGGCTAACCCTAAGAAACTAAAGAAGCTGATAATGTCAGTCAGCGTGGTTAAAAACACGCTAGAGGCTATAGCAGGGTCTACCCCCATTCGTGAAAGTAGCAGTGGAATAAATGCCCCTGCCAAGCCCGCTACGGTTAGCGTGCACACAATGGCTGCCGAGAATATTAATGCAAGTTCGAGGTTGCCATAAACCAGCCAAATAACCGCGCTTGTAATAATGCCTAATATTATCCCATTAAGTAGGTTGGTTAGCATTTCTTTGCGAATAATTGGCAAGGCATTATGCCGCTGTAATTCACGTGTAGCAATACCGCGCACTGCAATGGTAAGGCTTTGGGTGCCCGCATTACCCGATAGCGATGCAATGACGGGCATTAGCACCGCTAAGGTTACCATTTTCTCTATCGTGGCTTCAAACTGGCCAATCACCCATGCCGCAGCTGATGCAGTGAAGAGGTTTATTAATAGCCACGGCAAGCGCTGTCTTACCGTTTGCA
>JALZUV010000260.1 GCA_023301245.1 Rickettsiales bacterium | reverse complement strand
TAACCAGCACATTCCGTCCAGATTTCATGACGGAGTCGTTGGTTTTGTCGATCGATGTCTGCTGAAGGTTCCCATAAAAGTTGTCTCCAGAGCCTGCCAGAACAGGGGTTTCATACACATTGCGCGGGCTTCGCCCGCGCAATTAAAGTCGGCGAAGGCTGTCCCTGGACGTGCAAAGTTTGCCGTGGTCAAAACGAGGTCGGCGTGACAGGCGTGCCGTATTCAAAGTGCATTTGAGAAACCAACAGTTGTCAATCATTGCTGTATGATATAGATAGATGTCGTTTTGGCCATCAAGGAGGCCAAATTTGTTGACGGCTTCAAATCAAGTTTTTGGGGCGCTATACACGGATAACCGGTCGCCCCGGTGGTCTAGTGGTTTAACCTCGAACCCCCTAGCAGCAAAGTTTGGAGTTCAATCCCAAGCAGAAGTGTTTATTTTGCGACCGATGAAAAAAGCTGAAAAAGCTCGTAGTACCAAACTTCGACGCTAGCACCGTTGACGAGGGAAAGGGATGGCTGCGCCGTTCTCGCGATATAAATGAAGGCGAGCACCCGCAGAAGGAAGATGGGGCAAAAAATAAAAATAAAAAAGAAGGAAAAAGCCCCAGTGTTCACCCCCTCCTGTGTGACCCCGGTTGGTTCTATCATAGTTTTACTTAAAAAATACACTGCAGAGTGCTGTAAGTACACCGCATAGTAGTAAACACCTCTCCCCTGGATTGGGGGGACTGTCGCCAAAATATATTGGACGAACCTGTCCCGCCCCTACGTTTTCGTGCGACACATTCTTGTTCTTGTATTTTTTTGAGCTGCCTGCCTTAATCTCTCCTTGCTTGAATTTTTGCGTCAAGCAATTGCGCATGCTGTAAAAACAGGTGATCCTTGGCGGAGACAATCTGGTTACCAAGTTGACTGATTTTTTTGCGGTGTGTCCCCCCTTTCCACCGCCCTTCCCCCAACGCTAGGATTTCCGTGTGTAGTTGGTCTGTCTCTGATAAAACATGTCTTGAACTCGAGTACACCACAGTTGGATAGTATTCAAGCACGTCGTGTGTGTGTCAAAGCAGCTCAACAGCTTTTATATGTCAAAACCGCTGGGCATGAGGATGTCGGGGATCCATATCCGGCGCGTTCAAAAACTCACATTTGATTTCTGTGCCTGTTTCCCAACTATTTAGCGGAAAGCGGGAAAGCGTGAGTTGGCAAAGATCGATGAAAACCCACGGGCAGGGAGCATACTAGACCCTATGCGTTACAAAAACGAAGGCAAGTACAGAGGGGGGAAAGGGAAGATACGTTTGGCAACGGCTTGTCCAGAGTGTCGCGGAGGTTAACATCTATCTTGTCACGAGTTGATCTGGACCGTAAAAGTGGTGGTGGAAAAAAAAATAGTTATATTTTAGTACTCGTAAAACCTCGCACCGCCCTCGAATACAACCGCGACCATGGCACATTTCAAGGCCGGGTTCTGTACGGTTTGTGTATTCCGGGTACAGGTGTGGAAGTCTTGCAAAACTTTCAGAATCTCCAGGCACGGGTGTGGAAGTAGATATCTATACCGATTTGTGTAGGGCTACTTCAACTTTTCCGCTTTAACTTCGACTGCTTTTGGTCTATTCGCTCTCTTTTTGTGCAACGTTTCAACTGTTGGCGGGCGGCGGGCCTTTCCATTTTCTAAAAACGTCAGTTGCACGTCAGTGACGTTATATCTCAACTTTCGGTGACTTGGTGACGTAATATTTCAACTTGTTGGTGACATGGTGACGTATGCTCTCAACCCACAGTTTTCCAGTTGCTGCTGCTGTTGTGATGTTGACGTATTCGGCGGTCACTTTTTTACCACAACCGCCGTTCGTTGTACTCCAACGCTGTCGCCTAATACACCGCCACCGCCAGCCACGCCGCGCCGCCGCCGCCGCCTCCACGACTGTTGCTGCTGCTGCTGCTGTTGGTGTCTCCTGCGTGTGTGTGTTTCTAAACTAAAATCGTCTGTCTGAGGTGGTGATCGTACACCTCGCCAAGCCATGCGTGTATGCTCATCTCCCTAGGGCCTCCTGATAGCACTACGAGCTGCTGCTAGGCTGCAATTCTTTGCTGGGCCATCGCCCCCGCCGCCGCCGCCGCCGCTGCTGCTGCTGCTGCAGTTGTTGCTGCTGCTGAGTGCTGCTGCTGCACTCACTCTCTCCTGCGCGTGCTGCTCAAGTGTGCTGCAGTGTTCGTCGTTGGCCCAGCGATGCCGTGTGGTAGATGTCGATTCTTACACAAGATTAAATCTATTTAATGTTTTCCGTACTGTATCCTATATGATTTGTTTATTTTACATGGACTGCACACGGATTCTGTACGTATATAGGTCCGGGGGGTGATATTTTCCGTCTAATTCTGGGTTGTTTTCGTATTTATTTTTGTACGTTTTTCGCAAACGCAGCCGGACGGACGCCGGAATGAATCTAGGCTCCGGGATGAATTTACTTTTTCAAGTCCGATGGAAGATTTTTTTTTGATAATTTGTCACACACATATGATACCTATACCAGGTACACGTTAGACACCACCACTACTACTACTGCGGCTGCCTCCAAAGTCGCGCCACCGCCCCCGCCGCCGCCGCCGCTGCTGCTGCCGCTGCAGTTGTTGCTGCTGCTGAGTGCTGCTGCTGCTCTCACTCTCTCCTGCGCGTGCTGCTCAAGTGTGCTGCTGTGTTCGTCGTTGGCCCAGCGATGCCGTGTGGTAAACGTCGATTCTTACACAAGATTGTATTTATTTAATGATTTCCGTACAGTATCCCATATGATTTGTTTATTTTACATGGACTGCACACGGATTCTGTACGTATACTGTATATGTCCGGGGGGTGATATTTTCCGTCTAATTCTGGGTTGTTTTCGTATTTATTTTTGTACGTTTCTCGCAAACACAGCCGAACGGACGCCGGAATGAATCTAGCCTTCGGGATGAATTTACTTTTTCAAGTCCGATGGAAGAATTTTGTTTGATGATTTGTCACACACATGTGATACCTGTACCTATACCAGGTACACGTGAGACACCACCACTACCACTACTGCGGCTGCCTCCAAAGTCGCGCGCCACCGCCGCTGCTGCTGTAGATGTACGGCTGCTGCTGCTGTTTTTGTGTTGCTCTCTATTTTTACTCAAACTTAAACACTACCAGGTATCTGCCAGTCACTGCTGCTGTTTTTGCGCTCAGTATTTTTTCCTGCGTGACGTCGACCGAGCATTTTTGATGTTTTTTTCCATAGATCTTGATGGAGATTTTTCGTTTTTGACTCTGTGTTTTCGCACGCACACGCGATGCTGTGCCGCCTTACAGAGATCATTTTCCGAGCCCAACACTCCACGCACTACAATATATTATACGCTACTTTCACATAAATGAAAATTATCAGCCTTGCGTCACCCCGCCCCCGAAGGGGAAACATGTGTTACAAAACTGATAAAAAGTTCCGGGTACGGGTATGGGAGGTTTCTTGAACTCATAGAAGTTCCGGGCAGGTAGACAAATGTTGTACCCGTACCCGTACCTGCACTCGGGAATATTTAAAAGGGCATACCCGTACCCCGGGTACTGTGACACGGGCGTACATATTGTATCAAGAGTTCCGGGTACGGGTATAAATGTCATATATAACTCGGAGAAAAGCCTGTATAGAGAATAATCGGGAACCTACCCCGGGTATAGTTCTGTACGTACCCTACAAAAGACAACCTTCAAATATTTAATACTTCGAAGACAGGTCGAGGTCGTCGGCACTCGGAATGAGAATGTTGTTGATGTCGATTGCCAACACTAAGCGCAGAATAGATTGTTCAACACATTTGAATGGAGTGGGCTGTGAACTGAACACATGCTTGCGTACAAAACCCAACGCGTGAGGTTAGACGAGTATTACACGATGTATTTACAAATTCTACGATAACGCCGGTTGTGTAATCGAGGATTTCGTTGAAACTCATCTTTGTCACCTGCATTATTGATGCAGTCGCAGTGCATTTCAACCGAGCGTGTATTTCGGATTGTTTTACGAGCTTTGTGTAAAATTGATCAAATGAATTATGCCTCGATTCTTTGGGCGGGAGGCTGGCTTAACAGTTCCCCTGATGAACGATATGCATACCTTGTGCTAGGTCGCTGATACTGGTGATTCAGGGCATACCGGTAGAAGGCGATTTATTGCCTAGGGTATCTGTCGGGCTTTTATGTGTTATTTTTTTTGCCTATTGTACCTTAGAACAGATTGCACGAGGTAGAGCAAATTTGGCGGGCAACAGGTTTTAGATATACTCAAAACACAAACAGTCGGCCGCTGACGGGCCGCGTGTGCTGCAGACGTTTACTCAGTAGGCTAGGCATTTCGTTATTGTACGAGTACACTTGGCTTGTTGCATGTGCGTCTCTTGTTCGTTTCTTGGCGGGTGCGTTCATTTCTTTGCGGATGCAGCCTCGTTTGATTTGGTTCACCGGAGTCTCCAGCCTCGAAGCACTTGAAACTCTCGAGTGTACTCGATTTATAGTAACGGTATGTCTGGTAGACTAACGACCCCCCCGATTCGTTTCACTCTCGTGCGCTCGTGATTCTGTACCACAGCCTCCGACACGCTAAGGCGGTTTCACGAGGCCCTTCCACGCGCAGAACGCAACGGCTCGGTCCTGTCTTTCGCTGATGGTACGACCTTGCTCGGGCTTGAAGAGATGCCCTCCAAAGTATTTTATCGCGATTGCTACGACACGATTTGGAAAATTATCCAGGCGGGCGTCAAAGATGAAGGTTTGAGATCATTCCTTGTCTCCGGCACTCCTGGTATTGGGAAGTCTTTTTTGGCTTTTCCTTTACTGTTTGAGCTCAGAAAGCAAGGGGCAACAGTTGTCTACCAATCCTCGTCGAGGGGGTGGTTTCGTTTTAGCAACGACGGTGTTGATACGTATTCTGGCACTGACGGCTTCTCGGACTTTGCGAAGAAGAAATATCTCGGCGACACAAAAGCTTGGTTCTTGTGTGATCCACAGGAAGGAAAGTCTGCCTTTCCGTATTTCGCAGGGATCACTGTAGCGTTGATGTCGCCTGAACCAAAACGGTTTAAAGACTTGACAAAGCACAGGGATACTCTGGTTCTGTACATGGAAGAGTGGACCCGGGAGGAACTGAAAGCTTGGCGCAATATCATTTGTCGTGCACCTTACGATGGTAGCGAACTCAGCGACGACGTGTTGGAGCAGGCGTACGAGATCGGTGGGGGTATCGCAAGGAATGTATTTCAAACTCAAAATCGGATCAAAAACAAAAAACTGATCACAAACACGATACGCGACGTAAGCATGGAGTGGTTGTCCAAGGTCAACTTACAAGATGAGAGCTTGGAGGTATGTGAGCATATGCCGATGGGTGCTAGGGGCGGCAGTGACAAACTAGTTGTAGCCCGTCCTTCGAAGGACTTGCGGTCGTACGTCCTTTATTTTGTTTCGACATTTGCTCACAAGGCGGCGTTGGGCATAATTTACCAGGATGAAATATCTTCTCTTGTGTCAAATATGAAGGATGAAAATGTAGATGCAGCCAGTACTGGCAAGTGTTTTGAGAAACTAGTTCATTTGTGTTTCGGGAAGGGCCTCGAAGAAATGGAAAGAATCGTGCTGCGGAAGGAAGTTGGGAGGAACGATGGGGAGGATGCACTGAATACGAACGATTGGGGGGATACATTGAATACGACCAAGCCTTTCAAATGGACGAATGAATCCGTTACCTTCGGTGAGGACCTAACGAAGTCAACAGTTGTTTTTTTCAAAGAGATTCCCATCAACGTGGTCGTTTTCGGATCAGGCTCGCCAAAGTCGCTACCAAAACGTATCTCGGAAAACGTTTATTATCGACCAAAGAACGCGCAGTTCGAGCTGATTGATTCTTTTTTTATTCGGGATGGCTGTCTTTATTTGCTGCAAATAAAGTCTTCGGCGGGAGCGGTGAAGCCTCTCAACAGGCGGAACACCGACTTAGTGCAAGAGTACTTTACATATGTCAAGAAATTGATCCCGTCCGTAGAGACATGTGTTTACGGGTTTGTTGTCCCGAACTTTTATCCCTCGAAAAAATCAGTATTTTCCCGAGTATTAAGGGCGGCGAACACGAAAAAGGAAACACGTGAGAGGTCGCAAAAGGGTTCGATCACTTGGATCACGGGAAAGGCACATCGCAAGACTGGTTTTGAAATTGATTTGTTCGAGTTTGACGTACAGTAGATTCAAGAGGGGATATGTTGAGGGAGAGGAGGATTCCAAAGGGTGAAGGCGATTGAGGCCATTTCGCGGCCCCGTACGATTAGTTGAAGACATTACTCCATAGTCGTATTCTTGTTTGTTGCCCTTTAGCCGGGGGGTGTTTCGTGCAGTCCCGTTGAGAGCGTGTACCAGGCGTAATAAAGAGGAAAATTCACCACCAGAAGGTTTTGCTTGAAGAGGGTGCCACCCCGACTGTAGAACCAGCCGCAATCGCCTTGTTCTCCCGCGATGAAGGTGGTCACCTCCAAACTAGGCAGCCCCCCCCATGTTTCGGCATGGGTGTCGTCGCGTTTCATGCCGGAAGGATAGGAGGAGGAATCCTCGACAATGCACGCTGGAATGATCGTGTTACTACAGTTTGCCACTATCATACAGTAGAAGTGTGACCTGAGTGTTGGTTGTGATAAAAGCGTGAGGCGACTCTAGCACAACGTTATGATGAGGTTATTTTCACGCTGCTCTGCAACTTCGCGGCGCCAGGAACGTGATCGGATACGCGGAGAATGGGCATGGCTCAGAGCAAAACCCCATGTCAAACGAACGAACCAACATGTTGTGTTCTTGTTTTGTGAGTGAGTGCGGAGATAGACGCCGATAAACTTTCCGCCGTGACACATGAACAAGTTCGAGGGACATGACGAGTGGTAGACACGCGCGCTCAGTTGCGTGGCGAGATCGAGCTGAACTCTACCGTCTCCGCCACCAGTGTACTCTCCAGGCTTCAGCCTGGAGTCTTACAAACGATACATATTTTTGTGTCCCCCCATCCACCAGTCTAAAACCAGCATGGGACACAGTACACTAAAACTGGTACAAAATCATTGAAAATGTGTCCGCCGTTCAGCAGTCTAAAACCAGCATAAGTTACACTACACTTGATTATAGTATGAAATGCAGCAGGAGGAGGAGAACGAAGCAGTTTTTATTCACGCCTACAAAAAAAAAGAGATTCTCCACGATTCATTCTCAGTTTGCAAAACTGAATTTCTGTTTCGGTAATCCAAAATCGGTAATTAAAGTGTCTGTCTGTCTGTCTTACTTGGAATTCCCCCACAACCAATCTCAACCCCTTGAATTTTTTTTTCTCGAAATCCCTTGTCTGACCCCCCCCCTTAACCGCACAGACCCTCTCAGTTGATCACATTGCGGGCGCACTCAAAGTTTCAGCTCGTTTGGCGCCGCCTGGGTGATGTTCTCCAGCCTTGCCGGTCTGCTCTTCTGT
>JALZUV010000259.1 GCA_023301245.1 Rickettsiales bacterium | reverse complement strand
CTAGAAGAATTGGGCGTTAAAATTAGCGATAATGGCACAATTGAAGCGAACCCTTATCTGCAAACCAATATCCCCAGCATTTATGTCTGTGGCGATGTAACAGGCCCTTACCAATTTACCCATGCAGCTGCACATCAAGCGTGGTACGCTAGCGTGAATGCTTTGTTTGCTCCGTTTAAAAAATTCAAAGTCGATTATTCGGTTATCCCTTGGGCGACCTTTACTGACCCTGAGGTGGCGCGTGTTGGTTTGAATGAAAAAGATGCCATAGCGCAGAATATTCCCTATGAAGTGACAAAATACGGCATTGATGATTTAGACCGTGCCATTGCCGATAGTAGCGCGCATGGTTTTGTAAAAGTGCTAACCGTTCCGGGTAAAGATAAAATTCTTGGAGCAACCATTGTCGGCCATCATGCGGGCGATATTATTGCCGAATATGTGATGGCGATGAAGCATGGTCTCGGTATGAATAAAATACTCGGTACGATTCATATTTATCCCACTTTGGCCGAAGCAAATAAGTTTGCTGCAGGCGAATGGAAAAAGGCGCATTCACCGCAGTGGGCGCTTAACTTGGTAGAGAAGTTCCATCGCTGGCGTCGTTAAATATGCCTTATGAAGTGGAGCTGCGTTTAGGTTTATTCTTGGGGGTTCTTATTCTGGTGTCGCTCTGGCAGAGGCGAGCTCCGAAGCGAGAGTTGAAACAGGACGTTAAAATGCGTTGGGGGCGTAATCTCTCATTAATTTTGTTGGATAGTCTGATTGTAAGAATTTTTCTGCCTTTCACAGCGATAACTACCGCCGTTTATGCTCAACAAAATGGACTCGGTCTGTTTCATCATATCAATTTAGGGGAGGCGTTTTTACTACTGCTATCTATTATGCTATTAGATTTGGTTGTCTATGCGCAGCATGTGGCTTTTCATTATGTGCCGTTATTTTGGCGTTTCCATAAGGTGCATCACAGCGATCAAGAAATTGATGTGACTACGGGGCTACGGTTTCATCCGTTAGAGATTATGATTTCAATGTTAATTAAATGTAGCGCTGTTTTACTGTTGGGAGTGCCTGTGTTGGCGGTGGTTCTGTTCGAGGTTATCTTGAATGCGATGGCCATGTTTAATCATGGTAATATTGCGCTGCCGAAACGGCTCGATAGGCGCTTGCGTTGGCTGCTGGTAACACCCGATATGCACCGCGTTCACCATTCAGTGAATGAGCGTGAGTCGAACCGAAATTTCGGCTTTAACCTCGCATTTTGGGACAAAATATTCGGCACTTATAAAGCGCAACCTGATAAAGGCCATTCCGCGATGAAAATAGGGCTCACCCAATATCAGGAAGCTAGTAGCGTAACGCTTAAAGAACTGCTATGGATGCCCTTGAAAAACACACTAAACCTGCCGAAGGAGCCCTCATGAAAATTACCGATAGCGTTAAAGAATATTATGGCGAAGTATTAAAGACGAAGGAAGATTTGCTGACGAGCGCTTGTTGCCCGATTGATGCAATGCCAGCGCGCTTGCGCCCTTTTATGGCTAATATTCATGAAGAAGTGCAGTCAAAATTCTATGGCTGTGGCTCGCCCATTCCGCCCGCAATTGAAGGGCTAACGGTGCTGGACTTAGGCTGTGGCACGGGGCGTGACGTTTATTTGCTTTCTCAGTTGGTCGGAGAATCTGGTAAAGTTATCGGCGTCGATATGACCGATAATCAGCTCGAAGTAGCACGCCGCACGCTTGACTGGCACATGGATAAATTTGGCTATAAAAAGCCGAATGTTGAATTTCATACAGGCTATATCGAAGATTTAGAAACGATTGGTATTCCTGATAATTCGGTTGATGTGGTGACCTCAAATTGCGTGATTAATCTCTCACCCAATAAAGAACAAGTTTTTGCCGAAATTTTCCGCATCCTTAAACCAGGTGGTGAGCTATATTTCTCAGATGTATTTACAGGCCGTCGTGTGCCAGAAGCATTAACTCATGACTCTGTACTCTTTGGTGAGTGCTTAAGTGGGGCACTTTATGTTGAAGATTTCCGCCGTATGTTGCGTAATGTTGGATGCGTAGATTACCGCGTTGTCAGCAGTGGCCCGATTGAGTTACACGACCCAGAAGTAGTGCGTAAAGCTGGCATGATTGATTTTTACTCCCTCACTATCCGTAGCTTTAAATGCGATTTTGAAGATATTTGCGAAGATTACGGCCAAGTGGCTTATTACAACGGAACGATTGAAGATTCGCCGCATGGCTTCACGCTGGATGACCATCACTTCTTCAAAACAGGCCAACCTGTTCCCGTTTGCGGCAATACGGCGCAGATGCTGAGCGATACACATTACGGTAAGCATTTCCGCGTGGAGGGAAATCGCGAGACTCATTATGGTGCGTTTGATTGCTCTCCTGCGCTCGCTGGAACAGAAGCGGCTGCTGTTAGCGGAGCCTGCTGCTAATGCTGGCTATTATCGGGGGCACTGGCATTTACCATATTGATGCCTTTGAAGTGATTGAAAAACTTGAGGTGCAAACACCATTTGGCACGCCATCAGCACCCATCGCTAAGGTTAAATATGGTGGGCATGAGCTGTTGTTTTTACCGCGCCATGGTGCAAATCATGAGCTACTTCCGCATGAGGTTAATTACCGTGCGAATATTTTTGCGTTGAAAAAACTGGGCGCAAAGCAGTTGTTAGGCCTCTCGGCTGTCGGCAGTTTACGCGCTGAAATCCATCCGGGTGAATTTGCAATTCCGTCGCAATATTTCGATTGGGTGAAGGGTAATCGCGAACGTACATTCTTTGGTGAAGGGGTTGCCGCGCATGTTTCAACTGCCGAGCCCACTTGCGCGAATATGACGCAATGGATTGCGAATAAAGCGGCTGAATTAGGCATGGTTTTGCACACAGATAAAACCTACGCTTGCGTAGATGGCCCGCGTTTAGGCACGAAAGCCGAAAGCCATTTTATGCGAAATGCAGGCTGCGATTTGGTGGGCATGACTAATGTGCCAGAAGTGTTTCTCGCCCGCGAGGCGCAGCTTTGCTATGCAACTATCGGCATTGCTACCGACTATGATTGCTGGATGGAAGACCCTAGCCAGCATGTGAGTGTGGCTGATATTATCGCGCGCTATGGTGAGAGCTTGCAGCAAGTGCAAAAGCTATTGCTTGCTTTGCTAGATGGCGAGCTAGCGCCCATTGATTCGGATTATCGTGAGAGTTTAAAAACCGCATTACTGACTCCGCAGGACGCGATTCCCGCAAATAAGCGTGAGCTTATGGAAGTGCTGCAAGCGTAAAGCTGATGGGACGGCTTTCCATCATTATTCCGCTCGCGCCTAATGAAACGCAGCATGAAGCTTTGTTGCTCTCACTGCCAAAAGAGGCCGAAGTGATTCTATCGCAAGAAGCTACACGGGCGAAAAGTTTGAATGCAGGTGCGGAAAAAGCGACGGGTGAATTTCTTTGGTTTTTGCATGCTGATTCGCAAGTGTCGCAAACGGCTCTTGCAAAGCTGAATCAAGCGCTCAAAAACCAGCCAAAGAACCTGCTTTATTTTGACTTGGGTTTTACGGATGGTTCGCCTTTGATGAAGCTAAATGCATGGGGTGCAAATTTACGATCACGCCTGTTCCATAATCCGTTCGGTGATCAAGGTCTTTGCATCAAGAAAACCTTGTTTGATGAATTAGGCGGCTACCCCGAAAATGTACAATATGGTGAAGATAACTTGTTCGTTATTCG
>JALZUV010000258.1 GCA_023301245.1 Rickettsiales bacterium | reverse complement strand
CAGGGCTTCGCGACCACGATCAGAGCGACCATAGCGGCCGGATAGTGATGAGCCCGTTTCAGCGACTTTCTACATCATCAGCAGTGCATGCAGTACAAAACACCTCTAAGCTTGTACCTACAAGCTCTTACCTCAACATGGTCGTTGGTGGTGTCCACTGCACTCGTGCTGCCGTCGTCGGTAGCAGTTACAGTGCGGACGTTGCCCTCGTCGACCACCTCTTCGTCGGTAGCAGTTACACTGCTTTCCTCGGCGATGCGTGCCTGGCACACACGGAAAACAGCGATTTGACGTCAAATGCCACTAATGGCCAAATGCGAAGCTTTTGTGGTAGTATCAGATGTAGCTTTCATATTGTTCGGTCATTCACCCAGGTCTTTCCTTCTCTCCCGCCCGAGAGGTATCTCGTTCCGTCTCGCCTAAACGCGGCTCCTGGCTTGCATTTTTTACGATTCATCGGACCCAAGAACGGTGTTCACTGGTCGATTTTTGGCCTATTTGTTCTCATTCTATTTAAGCGTTTTCCATCCGGCAGTTTTAGCTACGTCGCCCACAGACTCTGATCTACGTGCCCTGTATCCTTCGCCAACCAACGATGATGGGATATTTGAACCCGAAGTCAAGCGTGCCAGGGTATCACGGCTAGCGCCAGGCCAATCGTGGCGACTGGCCATCAAAACACCAAAGCACGGTGCAAAAGGAAAACTATACAGTAGGAGTGGTCTGGTCGCCTCATATCGGAGTGCACCTACCTATACCTTGTACTCACTACGAGGACAATCTCACCTGAAGCGTGTCTGGGCAACAAATGGCGTCTCCAGCGACATGGCAGAAAAAGCTGGCGGGAGTCATGGCCCCCTTGTTGTCACACATCATTGCTACGAGTAGGTGCTCCTCGTGGTTCTCGCCGAAGTGGGCGCTGCCTCCCTCTGCGTGGTGTCCCTACCGCATTCGAAAGCAATACCGTACAGCCAACCGCCAGCGACGGGTGCAATGCAGAGGTTACATTTTTATTTTATTTAAAAATGTTCTCACCAGTTAAGCCAGACACCGCTTTCTCTGTACAGCCTGGGTCCAGAGAATAGGCCTTCTGTTCCTCCTATCCTGCTCGAGTTCCTCCATTGCAACCGTGAACACCGTTATCCGTGCTGCCCATGTCGTGGAACAAGCGCTATAATACTGCTCTAAGCACTGGAAATCATATATCTAGCAAGAATAGTGCTCTCATCCTTGGTAATTATGTACCAGGTATCTGATTTCAGTTGTTCCTGTGTTTTCGACATGGCTGCGGAAGCATCCAATAGTACTAGCAATCACGACGCGGTATTCGCGCGCTGGCCTGACTTTCCAAGCAATATTTAGCAAAGCAAGCTGAGTACGGACCACTCAAGTCAATCGGTCGATTTCCGACCTGACGTATTTGTAATAGTTTGGTAAACTTTGTGCGTACAACCGTAACTTTCCTTCTTTTTTTGTTTTCCCTCGCAGTTTTCTTCTTCTTTCTGAGAATTAAAAAAATAGAGTGATCGATGTTGAAGCTCATGCTCTGCACATTGTCGGCTGTTTAAAACAAATACTAACGAAGCAGACCTATATTGTTTTTAATTGCATCAAGCACGAGCACATGCGAGTTTTTTTTTCTAATTTACTCCGCGCCTACATCAAAAACAGGGACCCCTTTTTCGAAACGGCTGAAGCCCGGTTTCACATATATTATAGGTTGTGTTGTGTAATCGCAGACGACCGAGCTAATATATACCAGGTATATATATATATATATATACAAGGCTTCGCATGGGTGCCGGCGTTCGCCGGCACCCATTCTTCGGACAGGCTAAAACTCCTGATTCATTTTTTTTGTCTCATGTTTTGATGTCTATTTACACACTGCAGAATCAAGTTTATACCAAATCTTATACGTGTTTCGCATGCCAAGAGTTGCAGCAGGATGAAAACTTTCCGCAACTTCTAGCCACCTTCCTGCCGCGTCGACGCGTATTGGGTGTGCCGCTTTCGCTGCTGCTTGAGCACTCGCGTGATTACTCATTTTTATGTTCCAGCTTTTGATCCTCCTTCTTCTTTCATCCCGCTGACCTCCTACCCAGTTCCAGAACCTGGTCGCACACACCATAACGCAGAGTCCCGTACCATTCAATCATATAGTTTTCGTTCCCTCTCCGCCCTTCCCTGTCTCTTCACTTCAGCCAACTGGACCCCAACCAAACCTCCAAACCATTTCCCCCATGCCCTCTCTCCCATCCGGCCAAAATTTCAGTACCTCTACACAAACGCCGGATCTCCTTCGGTCAATCTCCCACAAATAGTCAACAGTCTCAACTCTCAGACTCTCGTTTCGTTTGTCGGTATCATTAACCAGTATAATTTCTCACTCTTGCACCATGGCATGGCATTGCCATGAAAATGCCATCACCTTGCTATGGCCTCTAACGCCAAAAGGTGGTTACCACCCTAACCGTTATTATAACCCTATTTATGCTCGGGAACCGTAGCACTCCATGGCACGCCGTGTCGTATTTCCCCCGATATTCCTTGTTATTTTCTCAGACTCGTTCTTATCAATTTATCTGTCCCATTCTGATGTTTCTATATTTTTTTCAGTATACTGTAGTTTATTATCTAGGGCTGGCTGCGCACTGCCAGCCTCAGACCTTAGTGAGAAAGAAAAGCGAGGCCCAACCAAGTGCTGTACGCTCTGTGGGCAGCAGGCAGTTCGGGAGCAAAAAACAATATTCTCCGTGCTTATATAGGTGCTGAACCGTACTATTAATACGAGTAGCGCGCAACACTGCTACTGTAAAAGCCTACATCGTGATGCGAACAGCGTAGGCGACAAAAAAGGGAGATACATTAATAAAAAATAGGATAAAAAAAGGACGAAACACAGGATATAATAAAAAGGACCTAAAGCAAAAAGGAATCCCGAGGGTACGCCGAGATTCGACACCCAGTAGCAAAATGTATGGTTAGTTTTCTATCGTTTCGGCCACAAGACAACGATTCGTAATGTGACAGTGGTAGTCTTTCTAACTAACAAAAGGAGGATTTAATAAAGCCGCGAGCAAAGGAAGTTCTACCGAGTATTTGCGGCGCAGTATCAACATCAACGATCTTCTTGAAGATCTCCGAAAAACAGCAGCACTGCCAAGGGGAGTCAATCAGAGCATCCGCAGTCAAGCCAATACTGCGTTCTGCCAACATGTAGCATCCGCATCAGGAGCCAACGTGGAGTCAATCACAGCATGCAGCCGCAGTCGAGCCAAGGCTGCGTTTTGCCCAGCATCCGCACCACCACCAGAAATCAAGATTGAGAGGTGCCCCTCTCGGCGGGGACGGCGAGCTCGGTGCCACGCTTCATGCATAGATCTGACGATAAACGAACCACTGAATTGGGTTTTTGATCATGAATCTTGAATCCGGCAAGAAGATCGTATTACTTGAAAATTGTTTTTTTGAGCATCATCTACACAAAGCAGGATGACAGTCTCGCCAGCATCTCCCGGGCCAAGCCAATCGCAGCAGGCAACGAACCTCGCTCGGCAGCATCCCCACAAAACATCTAAAGCGTAGCCGACGAAAAATTCGAAATGCCACATTTACACGTCACAGCCACCAGCCAAACCCATCACCGCAGCAGCAACAACAGTCAAGTCAAGACTGCTTTCTGCCCGAAGCCCCGCACCAGAAAGCAAGGTTGAAAGTGCCCCCCCTCGGCGACGAGAGCACGCTCGGCGCCAAGCGCGCCGGGAGACACAGGGGCGAGGCCGGGCCGCGAGGCCCGGAAGAGAGCGAGTGAGAAAGGCCCCTGTGGCCTCCGAGATCGGGGTTCTACGGATTCCAGCCTGAGGGCGAGATGTTTGCGAGGATTTCGAAAGTTTTAGAGGGTGCTTAGGCGCCGCGATTGATTTGGTATATATCTATACACACCTAGGTGCGCATATAAGCCATGCACACCTACCTTAAAATACTACTAATAGTATACCGATATACCATGTACCAGGTCCAGAAGCCTAAGCCCTAACCTAGCCCGAAAGTCATAGAGGGTGGGGTCAGGGTACCTGGTGCCAGGCATATCGGTATATTATATGAGGATTTTGTTTGGATGCGGAGCATCCAAAGGATCCTCTTCCTAATTGGATCCCGTACAGTACTTACACAGGAGGAGTTGGTGAAACAGCCTGTTTGAGGCTGCCTCTATTTAATGGTCTCCTTAAAATTCCATCTGTCTG
>JALZUV010000257.1 GCA_023301245.1 Rickettsiales bacterium | reverse complement strand
CGTTCGGTTAAGTTTTTGCTCGCACGATTTAGGTTAATATCATGCGCTAATTCTTGCATTTCTGCATGGGTATAGGGCGGCGCTTTAATTTGCTTATTGAGCTTTTGTGTGATGCTATTGGCCAGAGTATGTAGTTTGGGCAACGGCACATTTGGCGATAATTCATGCAGGCTCGCCACTAAATATTTATGTATTTTCTCACGGCAATGACGGCGAATAGATTCGCGTTCGCCCATACGCAAGCGCCCTGTCCAACCAATTAATTTACTGCCATTTAGTGGCTGTTGTTTAGCAGGGTTTGTGCGAGTTTTACTTAAGTAGCTCGTAACCTCTTGAGTGCCCACTTTATCGTCGAGCGCCTCGCTTATGCGGTAAGAAAGTTCGGCGACGGTTTCGGCGAGCCAATGTTCCATCCGCTGGTTCGGAATATCTGCATAGCGACGAATGGGCGAAGTTTTATGCGCATAAGCATATTCTCCTAAGGCCGCATGGGGCATCCGCCGTGGCGAATAAGTGGCGCGGTCTAGCACTAGTTTCACTTCCGATTGCGTGTGGCCGAGCAGCGCTTGGCGTGCATCGTCAGCTTCGCTCAAACTATCGTAAGTGCGAGTGGATTGGCCAGCACCTTCCAGCTTCACTTGATGGGTACGAAAGAGGTAGGGCAGGCCTGTGGCGGCAAAAAATTGCCCACTACCACGGTTGGCCAGTAGCGCGGTTTCTTCCACCATTTTGCTGGCGGCACTTTCGGCTTTTGAAAACTCTTGAATGTGACCTTCTTCGCTCACATGGGTAACGCGCTCATTTAAATCATCGCCAATATTAATGGGGAGCACGCCTTCGTTTCCGTTGCGGCGAATGCGTTTTAATAGCTTTGTGTGTGCCGCCCATTGGGCGAATCGGCCAGTAGGGTTGCTCTCAATATCGTCGGCGACTTGTTTGTAATTAACCACCTCAGGGTGAATGAGGCTGGGGAAAATTTCGATATTCTCTATCGCACGGTTTTTGGGGTTCAGCAAAATACGCGTAGTCATGCCTGCGCGAATCGATTTATCGGACAGGCTGAAAATACCGTTACCTTCCACGCCATCATCTTGGCTAAGGCGGAAGGGAAACATTGGCTCGATAACCGTATCAGCGCCATATTCGGTTTCGACCATTTTACGCGCGCGCTTATCGAGCAGGCTGCCTTTACTGATAAAACTGGCGACATCGGCAATCGTGACATCGACCATTAACTTACCGTCGGCGGTTTCTGTGAACCAAATAGCATCGTCGCGGTCAAGCGAGTGGTCGCTATCAATACACACGCCGCGCACAATGGGGCGAGCGTCGCGCGCTTCCCACGCACCGATTGACGCTAGCGCAACTTGCGCGACTGCATCGGTCTCCGCTTGTAATTCGGGCAATAACATCTTACTTGAGTATAGCATAATTTAAGGAATATCGGCATGAGCAAATTGTTAGATGGAAAAGTGGCGCTTATTACAGGGGCAAGTCGTGGCATTGGCGCGGCGGTGGCTAAGGCCTATGCAGCCCAAGGCGCGCAGGTGGTTTTGCTAGCGCGCACGGTGGAGCGGATGGAGCAAATTGACGATCAAATTCGCGAAGCTGGTGGTTTACCCGCTGTGATAGTGCCGTGCGATTTGTTGGAATCTGACCTGATAGATGCCATTGGCCCAAGCTTATTAGAGCGTTTTGGCAAGCTCGATATTTTAGTGGGGAATGCAGCTATGTTAGGCAATTTAGGCCCGCTGACCCACCAAGACCCAAAAGTGTGGAGTAAGGTGATGAACCTCAATGTAACGGCAAATTACCGACTTTTACGCATTTGCGAACCTTTGCTAAAACGTGCTGAAGATGGTGGCCGCGTTATTATGGTGACATCATCGGTTGGCCAAAAAGCTGCGCCTTATTGGGGGGCTTATAAAGTGAGTAAATCGGCGCTCGATGCGATGGTTGAAATGGTGGCAGCAGAATGGGCGGATACGCCAATGCGCATTAATGCGGTGAACCCAGGAGCTACTCGTACTGCCATGCGCGCGAAAGCCATGCCGGGGGAAGACCCAGAAACCATCAAGCAGCCCGAAGAAATTGCTGAGCTTTTTGTAAATTTAGCCACCAATGACGAACGTCATGGCGAGCTAATCGCCGCATAAAAAACCCCCGCCGTTGGGCGAGGGTTTCATTTAATCATCTGCTATTAGACTATGCTGCTGCTTGTGCTGCCGCGCCTGGAATACGTAGATTTTGACCCGGATAAATTTTATCAGGGTTAGAAAGCATTGGTTTATTTGCTTCAAAAATTTCAGGATAGCGCGAAGCGTTGCCGTAGAAACGTTTTGAAATTCCACCGAGTGTGTCGCCACTTTGTACTGTGTAGAATGCCGAGTTATCAGTAGCAGCTTGAGCAATCTCAAGGTTTGATTCAACTTGTGAAACGCCTTTAATGTTACCTGCAATAAGAATGGCTTTTTCGGCCGCTTCTGCTGTTGGTGCGCTGCCATTTAGCGTTACTTTTTCGCCGTCAACGGTTGCTTTTAGGCCATCAATGCCAAAGTCAAAAGTGTTGATGCGGTTCTGAATTTCGTCTGATGCATTCGCATCGCTGATGCCGACTGCATCTGCTAGTTTTTCTCCAGCGTCTTTAAAAAAGTCAAAAATACCCATGTTAAAACCTCCAAGTTATTGTTGTGGGAGGCGTAAATTAGCATAGGAGCCCGCGTTAGGCTAATAATTTCCTAAAAGACGTTTTCGAGGATGCCACGCTCTTTGGGTTCTATCGTCGGAGTTTCGCCTTCGATCACAGATTTGCCCGCTTCTTTATTCGCTTCTAAGCGCTGCTTTTCGGCTTCAGCATCCACAATCACTTCTTCGCTCTTTTTAGGGAAAAGCCATTTTTCTTCATTTGCTTTTGTGCGATGTAAGCGTTCTTCATAGATGCGTTTACGAATGGCAGCATCGGCACTTCCTGCGCCTGCGTGGCTTAGCAGTGCCTTATCGGCGTTTGTACGACCTTCATAAGCATCAACGACGCCTACGGCAGTTTCCGCTTCGCCCATTCTGCGGCGAATATCATAGTTAATATCGCTAATATCTTTGCCATCAATAACTAAAGATTTAGCCTGCAAGTCAGCGGGCGGGAGGTTCGAAATGCCTTGGCCTTCTACAGGTGGGCGTAACTGAAAGTCGGGTGGTGTGGAAAGTGGCGGGCGCGCAATCACACGAAATTCATCAGGTGCGCGGCGGTCGAGACCAAGAATATCGCGAGCATTCTGCCCTCCGGTGCAAGCGCTTAATGCTAATAGTAGGGGCAGGCTTAGGCCCACTAAAATCCAATGTTTCATCGTTACTCTCTTGCCAATTCAGGTTCGTGTTTCG
>JALZUV010000256.1 GCA_023301245.1 Rickettsiales bacterium | reverse complement strand
ATTGAAACAGGCTGCTTTGTGGTTGCCGCCGCCCAATGTGGCGAGCATGCAGCTAATCGTAAAACCTATGGCCATTCGCTTATCATCAACCCGTGGGGTGAAGTTATCGCTGAAGCAGGGCAAGAACCTTGCATCATCACTGCCGAAATTGACCTTACCGAAGTGGCAAAAACTCAACAAGCTATGCCAAGCTTAAGCCATGATAGAGCATTTGAAATATAATATTAGCAGCTCGCGAAAGCAGAAAAAATGCAGGCTAGTTTTTAGACTTTAACTGCTCGATTAGGTGGTCAACGCCCTTACGCTGAATAACGGATGAAAACTCCGAGCGCTGTGTGTTGAGCAAGCTAACACCTTCGACCACAATGTCGATAATGCTATAGTTATTGCTACCACCGTCACGCACGCGGTAATCTACCTTCAAAGGCTGACCTTGCAGACGAATAATGTTCATGCTTACACGATATTGGCCTTTTTTGACCTGATTACTCCGAGTAATAGTAAACTGCGTACCTTCAGAATATTCTTTAAAATTCTGTGTATAGTGCTTCACGAGGAAATCGCGATAATTTGAAAGATATTCTTTCTGCTTTGCCGCATCAATATCCTTCCAATATTTACCCATTACAAAACGGGCAATCCAATTTGTATCGACAGAATTTACGAACAGCTCCTCAAGTTTAGTCACTTTTACACTATCAGACCCAGCCGATGCTAAGACGCTTACCGCTTTATTAGCGGTGCTTTCGGCGAAATTACGCGCCCCATCTTCATCTGCATGTGCGATGAATGAAACCATTACCATGGCCAGAAAAGAAACAAATAACTGCTTCATAGAAATACCCTCCAAGATACTCTGTTAAAAATAATAGGATGTGACTTTAGCGAATTTCCTGCGCATCTGCAAAGTTATTTACTAATCCTTGACGGCGCTGCAAATACAGGCTTCGGAAAGTAGCATAAGAATCTAGCGATGTTTCATCTATCTGATCAATAAAACGATCAAGACGGGCACGTGTATCCACAACATCCGTTACTAACAGTGCCGTGCTTTCGAGAGGTTCCAGCGCATAAGTAAGTGGGTTAATCAGCGCATCAATAAATTGACCAGGTGCATCGCGCAATGACGATGGGCCAAGGAATGGAATGACCAAATAGGGCCCTTGGCCAACACCCCAAACGCCTAAAGTTTGGCCAAAATCTTCATGGTTACGCTCTGGCATGCCGAGCTCCGTTGCAATGTCGAATAAGCCAGCAACGCCCAAGGTGCTATTAAAAATAAAGCGCCAAAAAGTAACAAATACATTTTGCGGGTCGCCTTGTAGAATTGAATTGGCAAACACGACAGGTGCTTCAATATTCTCTAAGAAATTATACACGCTATTGCGCGCCACTTGGGGCAGCGCAAACGTATAGAGCTCTGAAGCAGGCTCAAGAATTATATGGTCTAACGCAGCGTTGAAATCGTGGAAAACGCGGTTAACTCCCTCAAGCGGGTCGTTAGAAGCTCGCGCCTCTTGCGAAAAGCTTAAATAATCATCCGACTCGAATTCATCCGCATCATAACTATCATTCGCTATTGCTGAAAGTGGCAAAAAAGCCATCACTACCATTACTGATAAAAACTGTTTAAAAATATCCATGCCCCTGCCATATACCAAAATTATTCTTTATATCAACCAAAATACAATACTACCTTATAGCTTAAAAGGCTTAATAAAGCGTTAGCTATATTGCAAGACATTGAAAAACATCAATATACCCCTAATTAAAATTCTCGCCGTGATAAAAACAGCACGGCCAGTTAGATCACGCTAAACGGCTCAAGGCGGCCTCTTTCTTTTGCCCCCAATGGTTCGTCGCATATTCTTGCAGGTCTTTTTCTAAAGTTCGCATATTCGTGTAGCTTCTAATGCCCAACTCTTCGCGTGTTAAATTCGCAGATTTTAACTCTCTATCAATTACCTCCAACGCAGGTAAGAACACGGTACTGCGCTTGCGGTAAACACCATCTTTATAAGCACGCTGATCGAGCAAATAAATAGGCTTAGGTGGCAAGCCCTGCTTTGTGCGGGCGGCATTCATTTCTAAGGCAACCCTCACACTATCAATTAGCTCTTGGTCAGTACCCTGCCCGCCCGCCAAAAATACGTGCGCAGCCGATTGCAGCATTTCGTGCATACGGCGCTGCATATTACCCGCATTAAAGCCCTGCATACCCAGCGGCCAATAGCCCGAACCTTCAGAGATTAGTAATGGCGGCATCGAATAACCCACCATGCGCCCTCTTTCTTTAAGCGAGCCGATGACTTCATAAGTGCGGCTTCTTTTTCGTGGTTGCAAAAGTTTCTCCAGCACTTCAGGCGCTTCATGGCCTAAAAACTCGGCATTGGGCGTATCAAATACTGCATTTAAAATGGCTCGGCGGTGGCGCTTACCATCGTCACCGCGCAAATTACGGTTGGTGGTATTTTGAATGGCCAGCGCACTAACCACCTCAGCCATAGTTGTCACATCTTTTGGTTTTAAGATGCCGCCCTTAGCTTTGGGGTGAAGGTTTTTCGCTAAATAAGCTTCGACAAAACCACTATGCACCGCGCCCATCGGCCCATCTTTTTGGCCTGCACCTGTCACCAGCGTCCAGCCTTCATCATGAATGTAGCGACCCAATTGGTTAGAAGGGGCTTTAAAACCCGGATATTCATTCGCTGCGCCACCCGCAACAAATACGGTAAAATTATCCAACGCCACAGGGGGAATATTTTCTGCTGCAATATGCCTAATGGCTTGAATTGGCTCTACCCCCGTTAAGCGATGCTTCTTGCGTTCTGACTCTTTCTCCAGCAACCTTTTTACTTCATCAAACAGGTGGTTTGTACCCTCTTGCCCCGCATATTCTTTCGGGTCATATTCAACAATATGGTTAATTTCTGAAATGCCATTTTTAAGACCTGTGTATTTTTTATGGCGGATAATTTTTAACGCGCCATCAAACTCGCCTTCACCTTTTTTATTGGCAGGGTTCAACACAACCAGCGTTTTTTGTTTAGCCGATGGCATGACTTGCTTATCGACCGTAGCGCCTAATATTAGCTGTGAGTTTTCAATATCAGTCGCGCCTTCGCCCGGCATCATAAACACCACATCTGCATTAGCCATTAGGCGTGTATCTGGGTTTGTCAGCAACTCTTTTTCATTTGGCATTTGAAGGGTCGAGAACCCCTCTTGCTGTAATTTCTTTTCGAAAGCAGCAGATTGCGGGCTGTGACCTTGACCACTATATAGCACTAAAATATCGAGTGAATCGGGATTATTACCACGAGCCTCATAAATCCATTCGCCCGCTTTTTCGCGTTTGGCGCGCGGTAAGCTATAGCGCTCCTCTAGCTGAGAAATGGCATTCAGGCGATAATAGCCCGCCACTTGCTTACCATCCGAATCAAGCAACCCCTTACTTTCTACCAAGCGGCGCTGGGTATAATCAGTATTATTCTTTTGATTAGCAGGAATAATAAAGTCGCTGGTAAAAAGGCGACCAAGCTTATGTTTGGCTTTGGGCGAAGTAATGCGATATTGCACGAGGCTTTCCACCTCATCGCGGGTGGCGACTCGGCCCTTACTTTCGCCTTCAATAATATCTTCCATCAGAATGTGTTCTTGTGGGCGCTCATGCGGCTCGACCAGCATGAGCGAGCAATGATTGCGAAAACGTAGCAATGAACGCGCACCCACCGCCCTTGAATCAGGCTCTTGGTCACGCATGACTGATTCCATAGCATCATGCATCAGGTCAAAAAACTCGCGCACGCCACCGGGCAGTGCTTCGTAAATAGGCTTATAGTTTGGACCCGGTAAAACCTTATCTTCGTCTAGCTTGGTCATCCACACGTTATTAACTTCTACATTTGCCAAATAATCGAGTATCTCGTTGCTCGACATATTTGGGAATACATCGCGCTTTAAAGCATCGTTCGTGAGGAACTCATCGTGAATGCGATCATCAATACGGCGCTTAAATTCTTTTCTGAAAGCATCGCGCACTTTTTGTTCTTTATTAATGGGATAAATTTCAATGCCCGAATCTTCCACCATGCCAACAATAGGCTTGGTCACATCATAGCCGAACGTTTTCAGGCGGCCTTTAATTGCCTCCATATTCATATGCAATGCTACAGAAAGCTCACCTGCTTTTTGCTGCAAGTTCCCTGTGTAGGTATTGGTCATTTCGTCGGTCTTTTGCGGCGACAGACCGAGATCTTCCAAAAACACAAAATTAATATCGAACCGTTTAAATATTTGGTCATATTCCGCGCGCTTATCGGGCGAGGTGGTTGAAAGAATAATGGTGGAACCCTTAGGGAGTGTATCAATATCGTGAAGGTCTAACATCCTATAAGCCTAGCAGTATAAAGTTAATAAATAGTGACTACTCGCCACGAATAATATGAACCACAATACGGCGATTAAGCGTACGGTTCTCTAAAATTGGATTGCCCTGAACATCTAAATTATCCACCTTCGGCTTTACATCGGCAAAGGCGGCCATTTTCATGCGGTGTTTTTCGATACCTTGGCTAATCATTACACGCGCAACCCCTGCGGCACGCATGGCCGAAAGTTCCCAGTTACTAGCGAACTGATTCGACTTAATTGGCACATCGTCAGTATGGCCTTCAATTTCCACATAGTAATTCTCCATGTCCATTTCTTTAATCGACACGACCAGCTCATTAATCATTGGCATGGATTGCGCCTTTAAAATAGCCGAGCCCACGTTGAATAATGCACCTGAACCAATATCTAGCTTTACGCCTTTATCAGTATATTCTGCCGCCACATCCAGCTCCACGGCATTACCTTCAATAATAAGCTGAAAATCATCATAGAGCGATTTAAACGGTAGCTCTATCATGTCGGTTACAAAGCCCGAGCTCATGCCCTCGGTAATGGCTTCAAATTTATCAATTTTAGGCTCAGACACAGAAAGCAAAATGATGAAAAAGCATAATAAAAGCGTCACGCAATCGGCATAAGTGCTCAGCCAACCATCGCCATCAGCATCATCGTCTTTATCATTATAATGTGAATGAAATCCCATTTACTCGCCGCGCCTCAATTGTCTGTCTAAGTTAAAATGAATGCTGGGGTCTAGGAAGCTATTGAGCCTATCTTGCATGTAGCGCGGGTTTTTCTTTTCTGAGAGCATAATCAGCCCTTCGGCCATCATCTCATTACGAAAACGCTGAATTTCCTCTTTTTGCAGAAGCTTGAGTGCGGCAGGAATAAATA
This sequence comes from Rickettsiales bacterium, assembly GCA_023301245.1. GTDB lineage: Bacteria > Pseudomonadota > Alphaproteobacteria > Rickettsiales > JALZUV01 > JALZUV01. Next base: position 1,678 of record JALZUV010000256.1, on the reverse strand, counting down.
TCATCCGCGCGGCCACCACACCGTAAAGCGTGGTTAAAAGTGCCAATGACAAACCTTGGCCAAGCTTAGCCATATCGCCATCTAGCCCTTGCAGCATCACCACCAAACCTACCAACGTACCAATCATACCAAAGGCAGGAGCGGCGGCGGCCATTTGTTTTAAAACCGCTACGGGCACGGTTTGGCGCTCAAACTCACTGCGAACTGAAGTTTCTAAAATCTCGCGCACTTCGGCAGGCTTATAGCCGCTCGACACCATTGTAAGGGCGAATTTAAGGACAGGGTCTTTCGAATTTACTTTCGTAATTTCATTTTCAAGCGACGGCAGGCCGCTCTTTTGCACCAAATAGGCCCACTGAATGAGGCGTAAAATTTCGGTGTTTAAGCCTTCGCGTGTTGATTGCGGCTTTTTAAACATCCAACCAATCGCTCGAAAAGCCAACCCAACATAACGAGCCTGATAGCTCATATAGGCGGCAGCGGTCGTACCACCCAACACCATCAATAGGCTAGATAAGCTAACAAAGGCTAACCAATTGTTGGTACTTAGAAAGATTGAGGCAAAAAATAACCCGAATCCAAATAGCACACCTAATAAAGACGATAGTGACATGAGACCATTAAACTCCAAAAAAGTTAAAAAACTATTGAGATTGCAACTTATTGCTACATATTCATAAGATGAACACTAAACCAACCATCGGCTATACGCTAGATTATGAATCTGGGGGAAAGGGGCAATACTCCCTCTACCCTTGGTATGCAATTCGCGAGAATTACACGCAATCCACCACTAAAGCGGGCGGCATCCCTTTGCCACTTCCGCATGAATTAGAACTGGTTGAGGATTATCTTGATAAAATTGATGGCCTGCTTGTAACAGGCGGTGACTTTGATATTCCGCCGCATTATTACGGCCAAGATATTGTCAGCGACACGGTGAGCCTAAAAGAACGCCGCACTGCATTTGAACTTTCCATGACACGCGGCGCGCTGGAACGAAACATGCCAGTACTGGGCATTTGTGGCGGTCAGCAATTATTAGCAGTAGCGCTTGGTGGTACTTTAATACAACATATTCCTGATGTAATAGACAACCCATTACCGCATGAACAGCCCAACCCGCGCAATGAAGCGGGCCATAAAGTGAGCATCGAATCGGACACGCTACTACATGATATTGTCGGCGAGCCCGAAATTATGGTCAATAGCGCCCATCACCAAGCGGTGGAATCGGTTGGCGAACGCCTCATCGTAAATTCCCTCGCGCCCGATGGAGTCATCGAAGGAATCGAATGCAAAGATTATAAATTCTGCCTCGGCGTACAATGGCACCCTGAATTCCACATCACCAACGCCGATACAAAAATTTTCGATGCATTCATAAAAGCAGCAAGAAGCTAAGCATAAAAAACTTATCGCCTCATCATTCGGCGAGGCGATAAAGCGACTAAAGCCCCAGCATATCGCGCATTGAATATAGGCTGGCGGGTTTGCCTTGCAGCCAGCTTGCTGCTTTTAATGCACCATCAACGTATATTTGGCGGCTTTGTGCGCGGTGGGTAAGTTCGATTCTATCATGTTCGCCCATTAGCATTACGCTATGGTCGCCAATTACGCCGCCGCCGCGTTGGACGGAGAAACCGATATCGCCTATTTTGCGTTCGCCATTTCTATC
>JALZUV010000255.1 GCA_023301245.1 Rickettsiales bacterium | reverse complement strand
GGCGACAATAATAGCCATACCCCATGAAACTTTACCCATTAATGCACCAATACCAATAATAATAAGGGCAATGGTCGCAAGCGCTTTACCAATAGTACCCGTAAAGAAAGATACAATATTACAGAATAATATCTCAAAGGCGTTAGCAGTAGAAGCAGGCGGAGCCGCCGCCAGCGCCTCTAAGGGTAACATGGCAAAAACTGCCACGGCAGCAATGGCAAGAGTGCCTCGCCATACCACGTCAATAGCTTCATTTTCTTGAATATTTGCGTTCATAATTTTAATCCTCACATCTCTTTATAAACTTGCTTCAACATTATAGCCTTAGCATAGCAATGCGACAATTGTATGACAGCGAGACATTCATCATCAAACTGTCATTTTAATCTCATTGCCATTTATTTCGCTATAGCCTAGTGCTAAAACATTAATAAACACTTAAATCGGAGAGTAGCATGACAGCGGCCAGTAGCAAAATTGAATCCTTAGGCATTGAAATTCCGCAAGCAAAAACTCCTGCAGGTGCGGCTTATGTACCATATACGTTGCATAATGGTATGGTGACCATCTCGGGGCAGCTGCCAATGCAAAATGGCGCGCTTACTCATGTAGGCAAACTCGGGCGCGATTTTAGCGTGGCAGAGGGGCAAGAATGTGCCCGAATTTGCGGAATAAACATTCTTTCACAATTGCGCGATGCCTGTGGCGGCGACCTGAATAAAGTGAAGAAAACCATCCGCATCGGCATTTTCGTCAATTCAACCGATGATTTTACTGATGCCTCCTTGGTCGCCAATGGCGTATCGGAACTGATTAAAGAAATCTTTGGCGAAGCGGGCGCACATGCACGTGCAGCCGTTAACACCGCACAATTACCCCTCGGCGCTGCTGTTGAAGTTGAAGCCAGCTTTGTGATTGAATAGTATTTTGACAATACTCTCCAATTGGTCAGACCTTAAACAGCGCGCCGAACGCTACGGCACAAGCATCAATAGCTATGACTGGCTGAAATTTATTGCACTCGTCATTATGACTATTGATCATGTGGGAGCATATTTAGTGACGGACCCAGAATGGTGGAAGGCCGTTGGGCGCGTTACATTTCCTGTGTGGTTCTTTTTAGCAGGATATTCACAGTCACGCACCCTAGGTGGCGAAATTTTCTGGTTAGCCATTCCGCTGATTTTCTTCGGCTACTTTACTGGCTATGGAATTTTTCCGTTTAATGCACTCATCAGCATTATCATTTGCCGTTACATCGTGTTCTGGCTAAAAGATAAAGGGCTGATGGAAAAGCGGCCTTTTGATATTTTCATTGCCTGCTTAGTGCTATCGCTCCCCAGTACTTTATTATTTGAATATGGAACCTTGGGCGTTTGCTTTGCCGTAATGGGCGACATGGTGCGCCGCAAGTTACATAGCAATGATTTAGCTGTTTTTAGCTTTCTATCGACCGCACTATTCATTGCCTACCAATATTCTTGGTTCAATTTTTCCATTCTACAAAATAGCGTGATGATTATTGGCACCTGCTACACGGTTTGGATATTATATCACTTTGAGGTAAAACCTAGCAGGTGGGCTCCACAATCAGGGGTGGCCAACTATGCCATACGCCTTATTGCACGCAACACAATGCATTATTACTTCTACCATCGAGCACTATTTCAACTCATAGGGCTTATCATTGGTCTCAGCTACTTTAACCCTACCAAAATTTTTAACTAAGCCGCCATATTGAGGGCGTTTATGTAATGCGCTTCGGTGCGGGCGCTGACTTCAGCTTCGGTGATATCGGTCGCCAGCTCAATTAAGCGAAGCTTGCCATCGGCGATATCGAACACGCCCATATCGGTGATAATCATATCCACCACTTGGGTTCCTGTTAAAGGCAGAGCGCACTCCTTAACCAATTTGGGCGAGCCATCTTTGGCGTTATGATCCATCAATACGACAATCTTTTTAACGCCAGCGACTAAATCCATCGCGCCGCCCATGCCTTTGACCATCTTACCGGGAATCATCCAGTTAGCTAAATCGCCATTTTGCGCCACTTCTAATGCGCCCAGAATGGTTAAATCAATATGGCCGCCGCGAATCATCGCGAAGCTGGCCGCAGAATCAAAATAAACCGACTCGGGCAATTCCGAAATGGTTTGCTTGCCTGCGTTAATTAAATCGGCATCGACTTGGTCGGCGTAGGGGAAAGGCCCCATGCCCAGCATTCCATTTTCAGAATGCAGCGTCACATTCATGCCATTGGGAATATAATTTGCCACTAAGGTTGGCATGCCAATCCCTAGATTTACATAAAAACCGTCGCGCAATTCATCGGCTGCGCGCTGTGCCATTTGTTCACGTGTCCAAGCCATGCTATTGCTTTACCTAATATGAGCATGACTGACAATGAGAAAGCGACACGGCGGCGCAATAACAAGCAATTACGTATGGACGCATTGCGCAAACGCTACTGGCAAGCCACTGGCGAAGACCTGCCCGAGTTAGCGTCTGAGCGCGGATGGCAGGTGGCAGAGGTCGAAGCATTTCAGCGCATTATTCTCGATAATACCTGCAAAGGCTGCTGGTACGATAAAATCAAGGAACCCGCTATTATGAACCTGTCGGAAGCGCAATTGCGTAAAGCGGTTTATTTAGCTGAAGATTTTGTTAGCGGCGCGCGCCCCCTCGAAACTTACGATGAACGAAGCTTAGAGTGGCGAGATGAGCGCAAAAGCCGTCCTAGAAAATTTTGAGAATTAATGCTTAATCTGCTCTACTCTAATCTGATGATAAGCACTGCGTACAGCTGCATAGAAATCTAGCGAGTTTTTTCGTAAACTCTCAATAGGTTTACTGAAAGCTTCGCGTGTATCAGCGCCCGTCAAAACCGTTCGTGAAACTTGGAACGCATCATTATCCACAGCATAATTGACAGGGTCGAGGAATATTTTCCCAGCAAAGCCCGTAGCATCTCGTAAATTTGAAGGCCCAAAAATAGGAAGCATTAAGTAAGGCCCTTCGCCCAGCCCCCAAACGGCTAATGTTTGCCCAATATCTTCTTTATCAGGCCTCAAGTTAAGCTCTGAGTCTGCAACATCGACCAATCCAGCAATTCCGTAGGTGCTATTAATAAAAAAGCGGGCAACCCCATTACCTGCGCCTTGAAAATCAGCCTGTAACAGATTATTCGCCACACTGAATGGTTCATTTAAATTATTTAGTGCGTTGCGAATGCCCAATCTTAACTTGTGGGGTAAATATCTATAACCATTTACAATGGGAGTAATGAGATAATTATCAATTTGGTCATTTAGGTTCAATACTTGGCGGTTAACAGACTCAATAGGGTCAACAGGCTCATAGAACCCTTGATCTTCGGCCTGAGGCGCACAAGCCGAACTCATAAAAATTAAACCGATAAGGGCGAGAGATTTAAACATGGAATATCCTGCAATTTAACTAGCTAAAACTAAAATGAAACTATAGCAAAGAGACTCTAATTATAGTGAAAAAATGCATAGGGTTAAGATAATGAAGAAAATTTTAGTGGTTTCAGGCAATTTTTACCGTGAATTAGCCGATGAATTATTAAAGGGTGCAATCGCTAAGTTACGCTCTCACGCCTATGAATATGACACTATTGAAGTGCCCGGCGCATTGGAAATTCCACAAGCCATTCGCTATGGCATTGAAAGCGGCAAGTACGATGGATATATCGCACTAGGCACCGTCATACGCGGCGAAACTGCGCATTACGATGTGGTGGCAGGCGAAAGCAGCCGCGCACTCATGGATTTGGCGCTAGAGCATCAAGCCCCCATCGGCAATGGCATTCTCACGGTCGAAACCCGCGACCAAGCATGGGCCCGCGCAAGCGTTGATAAAAAGAACAAAGGCGCTGATGCCGCCAATGCCGCCATCGCATTATTCGAATTAAAATCCAAAATTTAGGCAAAGAAAAGCCCCATTCCACACGGAAACAGGGCTTTCTTAGAAAAATTTAAATGGCATTAATCTGACCGCTTAACGGTTAGATTACTTAGCATCGGCGCAATAATGCGCACCTCGCGTTTGCCGCTGCCAAGCTCTTGGTATTCTATCGAATACCCAGTGGGTAGTTCGGTAGAAAGCTGACCATAATCAAAGCGGTAGCTTTTACTTTGCAAATTCGCGATTAACGAGTCTTGTACTACTAAGATTGAATCTTGAGTTACAAGTTGCGCCGTTAACGAGTCACAATGTAAACGCTCCAAGCTCAAGGATTGCGTAAAAGCACTTAATTTATCTTGTGCTTCATTTTCTCGAGATACATCTTTGTACCAGCCTAGGCAGACTAAAAATAAAGCAAGTACCAGTAAGGTAATTAGAAAAAGCATCAACTTTTGCATAATTAAAAATTTTAAGAATTAAAAAATAACTTTAGCGCATAAATACGTATTAAAAAGATCTGGAAATCCAGAGTACATGCGCTAAAGCGGATGAAGAATGAACCCTTAGCCTAGTCGATAAATTTTATTTTATTTATGAACCTCATGTTACAATCTAGGTTAATTCCAAGAGTTTTGCGACCTTTTTAACCTAAACGTCACACATCACCCGTTAAAGTAGTAATCTGTATCAACTCTCCGCAAGGTGTGTAGCGGCGTACTTCGTACTTTCCCGTCACCAGCCATTCGCCACCTTCAAACTCTAGTTTCGCATTTGGCGGCGCTGGCAGCGCAACTTGGCGGCAATCTTCCGCCACATTTACAGGCTTAGAGGCCGCCTCTGCTGTCTCGCCCGCACGGCTTACTATCACCGCGCCAACCCATAAAAAGCCGCCGAGTATCAATACTCCCATCGAAATAACAACAATTTTCAGTGCTTTAGGTACTTGGTCTGACATTTTTTATCCAATCGCTTTACTCATTGGGCAAAATAGCGTAACTTTCGTCAAAGTCTATAACAACAAAAATAAGACTTAAATGATGAGGGAACATGCAGATATTTGGCTCTAAAAAAGAAACGACAATGACCGAAACCGCGCAAGCGGCGGGTCCTGCTTTAAATAAAAAACAGGCACATGTAATTGTCACAGGTAACGAAAAAGGTGGCTCAGGTAAAACGACCACCACCATGCACCTAATTGTCGCACTGCTGCGCCTTGGCTTTAAAGTCGGCACGGTTGATATTGATTCGCGCCAGCGAACGCTTTCGCGCTATATGGAAAATCGCAAACATACCATCCGCAAGCAAGATGTTACCCTGCCTGAATCTACCCACATGGTGATTCAAAAGAGCCCATTCAATATTGTAGATGATGCACAAAGCGATGAGCGCGAACGCTTTACTGGCGGCATTGAACGCCTGATGGAAGAAAATGACTTCGTTATCATCGACAGCCCCGGTAACGATACTTACTTGTCGCGCCTAGCACATTCTTACGCTGATACTGTAATCACTCCCATCAACGATAGCTTCGTTGATTTAGATGTACTGGCCACCGTTGATGGTGCGACCATGCGGGTAATTCGCCCCTCTATCTATTCCGAAATGGTATGGGAACAGAAGCTAAGCCGCGCCAAGCGCGACGGCGGAAGCATTGAGTGGATTGTAATGCGTAACCGCTTAACCACCATTGATGCACGCAATAAACGCTACATGAACCAAGTGCTAACCGAACTCTCGCGCCGCATTGGCTTCCGTGTTGCACCAGGCTTTAGTGAGCGTGTAATTTACCGTGAGCTATTCTTACAAGGCCTAACCGTGCTTGATATTATGGATGTGAGCAACAATGTGAATGTCTCTATGTCGCATATCACCGCTCGCCAAGAAGTGCGTGACCTGCTGAAAACGCTCAAAATCGCCAAGATTGATGAACGCATCAGTGAAATGCGTACGAAGCCGGAGAAAAAAGATACGAAAAAACCTGCATCCGCTAGGAAGAAAATCGTAAAAGCTAAAGAGTCAGCCAATGACGATGCAGCGAAAGTTACGGCAAAAGCAAAAACTCCAGCAGAAAAAACGGTTAGCCCTGCGGCTTATAAGCAGGAAAAAGAAGTCGCAGCGGCCTCTTAATCGCCTTTCAACGTATTTTACTTGCACCGTGCCTACTGCACGCGCTAATTTATGCTGTCTTTAACTTCGTTTCATAAGGAATTCTCATGGATATTTCATTCGCTCAAGTCGCCCGCTTTAAACCCACTGCTAAAACTGCGCGTGGAGCGCTGATTCTTCCCCTTCCTGAAGGAAAAACCCTACCAAAATGGGCATCAGATATTGATAGCGATACTTCTGGAAAAATTAAAAAAGCCATTGCAGGCAGCCGTTTTGAAGGCAAAAAGAAACAAATCCTTACCATTCTCGCACCTGAAGGCCTAGAATATGACCAGCTTATTTTAGTGGGCATGGGCAAAGGCAAAGAACTCGGCACGATTTGCCACGAAGAAATTGGCGGTAAATTACTTGGAGAGCTTAATAGCCTTGGCGCAAAACAAGCCAGCATCTTATACCACCCCGTAAAGGGCTGTAATCTAACTGATGCTGAAGCCGCAATGCGCTTAGCTACAGGCCTACAGCTTAAGTCCTACCGTTTTGATAAATATAAAACCAAGCAAAAGGACAGCGATAAGCCCACACTAGAAAGTGTGACTATCGCCGTAGAAGACTCAGAAGAAGCCAGCAAGCTATTCGATACGGAGTTGAAAGTACTGGAGGGAGTATTCTTCACCCGCGACCTCGTAAATGAGCCAGGCAATATTATTGAACCTGAAAGCTACGCGAAACTTATCGATAAAACTCTCGCCCCTTTAGGTGTTAAAATTGAAATCCTCGGCGAGAAAGAAATGACTAAGTTAGGCTTTGGCTCTTTACTTAGCGTTGGCCAAGGCTCGGTTAAAGAATCGAAAATGGTCATTATGAAATGGGAGGGCGGCAAGAAAAAAGATCAACCTATCGCCTTCGTTGGTAAAGGTGTCACCTTCGATACAGGCGGTATCAGCATCAAGCCTTCTTCAGGTATGGGCGAGATGAAAATGGACATGGGCGGATCAGGCACTGTCGTTGGCCTAATGATGGCACTAGCAAAGCGCAAAGCCAAAGCTAATGTCATTGGTATTGTCGGTCTTGTTGAAAACATGCCAGATGGCAATGCCACTCGCCCTGGCGATGTGGTGACCTCACTTTCAGGTCAAACCATTGAGGTGCTCAATACCGATGCAGAAGGCCGCCTCGTGCTGGCCGATTGCCTATGGTATTGCCAAGATAAATTTAAGCCTCAATTCATGGTCGATTTAGCGACACTCACGGGCGCTATTCTTGTCGCGCTAGGTGAAACAACTGGCGGGCTCTTCTCGAATGACGATGAGCTATCAGAGCGTATCTTAGAGGCGAGCAAAGCCACAGGTGAAAAAATGTGGCGCTTACCTATGGGCCCTGAATATGACGAGCTTATTGACTCGCCTATTGCCGATGTACAAAACATCAGCTCAGGCCGCTGGGGTGGCTCTATCACCGCGGCACAGTTCCTAAAGCGGTTCGTCAATGACCTACCATGGGCACATATGGATATTGCAGGCGTGGCCACGGCCAGCAAAGCGACTGACATTACCCCGAAGGGCGCTAGTGGCTTTGGCGTACGCCTACTAAACCAAATGATTGTTAAGAATTTCGAGAAGTAAGGCTACGCGCTTTACTCCACTTAATCAGCGGTTTTTCCAACCAATGCCAACTGGCAGCAGCCAGTAGCAATGTCACTGGCATGGTCGCTAGCAAGTAAAGCGATGGCTGACCGATAAGGTGGGGCTTAAATAACTCAATCACAATCACATGCCACAGGTAAATTCCGTAGCTGATATCCCCTAAGTAATAAAGCCCACGATACAGCATAGGAGGGTTTTTAAGCGGGGGAAGCCATATGAAAAATGCCAGCAATGAAGCAAAGGCAATCGCAATGGAGCTACGCCAGAAGATAACCATATTTGGGTTGCTCCAATATTCGGCATCCATCCAGTAGAGCTTCATCGCAATCACGAGTAATGCGAGCGATAATCCGCCTAAAAGCAACCCTTGAACCATTTTTGAACCGCGCCAGCTTTCCAAAGGAAAACGTTTAATGAGAAGTGCTAATGCCATTCCAGCGGCAAATTCATCTAGCATCATCGGCATTTGAATGGCCAGAGGAAAAATTTGTCCTGCCACTAAGCCCATCTTCTCTCCTGTAATCACTGCGCCATAACGCATTAACCATGCAATCAATATGCCCGTAAGAAGTACAGTCAGAGGGTTTCTTCGCACCCACCATGGCGAAGTAATAAGTGCAAACAAGTAGAAATGCACCTCCACACCAATCGTCCAATTAATACCGTTGATTGATCCGAAAGTCTGCGGATGGAACGGGTGGGTAAAGGTGAAATGTGCCAACCAATTAACAATATGATGCACACTAAAAAGGCGCGGCTCAACTAAAAGGGCAAATACCAGCATCGTTAAGAGATAGAGCGGAATAATTCGCCCCGCCCTACGCCA
>JALZUV010000254.1 GCA_023301245.1 Rickettsiales bacterium | reverse complement strand
TTTTACCGATCAATTCAAGCAAGCAGCCTTAAAAGATAATAACAAGCTAGATACACATATTGATGGTATATCTGGCGCGACACTATCGGTAAAAGCGCTCACAAGGCTTGGGCAATTAGCCTTATTTTACCATAAACAGGTAATGGAAAATGAATAAACCTAAACGCAAAAAAAGCTGGCGATTGAAGGTATTACGCTGGCATCGGCAAATTGGCTTAGCCGCATCATTGCTAATGGTGCTGCTGGCGGTGACAGGTATTATCCTCAACCATAATGCCGATTGGGGCACTACCCATGCGGAAGTTAAAAGCGAATGGCTAATGGCATGGTACGATATTGACCCCGCTCAGGTGGAGCAAGGTTACGCCCCGCCCCTATCGCTCGACCGTATATTGCTCGACCTCCATACGGGTCGTATTTTAGGCGACTGGGGAATTTACTTAATGGATGCTGCCGCGATTATATTATTGCTGCTAACCTTTAGCGGAATATACAATTGGTATCGTAGCCCAAGGCGAGGCAAGGAATGAACCGTCGTCGTTTCCTAAGTTTAATGGGCGCAACCGCAGGCACAGCCATGCTGCCTCTTCCCGTGCTAGCGCTGTCAAAAGAGAAGCTCTATCAATGGCGCGGAATTTTACTAGGCGCTGAAACTGGCTTCCAACTTTATCATGACGATGCAGGGGCGGCCAAAGCCATTACGCAAAAAGCGGTAAAAGAAATTTTACGCCTAGAATCTATCTTTAGTCTCTATCAAGGCAACTCGGCACTTTCGCGTTTAAATAAAAATAGCGAATTAAATAATGCCCCGCATGAGTTGGTGAATTTATTAAAAGAGGCAAAATATTTAAGCCAAGTAACCCACGGCGCATTTGATGTTACCGTGCAACCGCTATGGCAAATTTATGCCGATAACCCGCACCCTTCACCATCGCAGTTAGAGCGCGCCTTAGATAAAGTAAGTTACGAATATATCGAAATTTCTGGCAATGATATTGCTTTGAAAAATGGCGCACAAATAACGCTAAACGGTATCGCGCAGGGCTATATTACTGACCGCATTACGCGCCAATTAAAAGCCGAAGGTATCCGCAAAACCTTAGTTGAATTAGGCGAAACTCACGGCATCGGCCAACAATGGAAAATTGGCCTACGCACCCCACAAGGCGAAATTAGCGAGATTATCTCTTTGCAAAATAAAGCCGTTGCCACTTCAGGCGGCTATGGCACGCCCCTTGGCAATGGCAACCATTTGCTAAACCCTAAAACAGGGCAAAGCGCCAAACACCATAAGAGCGTTTCGATTATCGCTAGCAACGCCACCACCGCCGATGCGCTTTCTACAGGATTAAGCATTTCATCTTACGAACAAGCACAGAAAATTCTGCAAAATCTACCCAATGTACAAGCACGTTTTAGTTAATTTGGACAATAGCGTGCCTAAACTCATCGCGTATTTTAACCCTTCCTGCACGGCGTAAGCTGCCCTAGCATCTGCTTATGACTGATGCTTTTACTCAAACTATTGCCCGCGAAGTGGCGAGCCTACTCGTCCAACGTGGTGAAGAAATTCAAACCGTATCCCCTAATTCTGCCGATGGATTTCAACTTAATCCGCAGCAAGTGCTGGAGGTAATGCAAGGCAACAGCCAATGGCTAAGCCAATTTGAAGGGGAGCTCGACCAATCTTTCCAGCGCGTGGCAAATAAAGCACTCGATTATTGGCTACAAAATACCGACAAAGAAATTCGCGACAGCCTAAAAGCCCTCACCCATATTGCCGAAATTCTGATAAATCGTTCGCAAGATAGCTCCTTTGCCAGCAATAGCGCCAGTGGCGGGGCAGATAATACAAGCGGCAACGACCCTCTCACCAATGCCTTAGCTAGTTTTGCAGGCGAAGTAAGCGGCTCGCTCCTCGAAGGATTATTTAATGGAGGCAGCAGCACGACCATTTCCGAAAGCGAGCGCTCACGCGAAACTGCAAGCCACTATAAAGCCTCACGCGGCCAAACTCAGGCCGAAATAACAAAACAACTAGGCCGAGGCACGCGTTATACTTGATTATACCTACCACCTGCAGTAATTAGGGTGCATGGCAACCATTGGTACACATTTATTTACATGGCTAAAAGGTAAGCAAGTCGGCGTTGACGCCCTTGGCAACACTTACTATGAAGGCCGCCGCAAGGCAGCAGATGGCATTCGCAAACGCTGGGTTATCTATAAAGGCCTCGCTGAACCTAGCCAAGTGCCTGCTGAATGGCACAGTTGGTTACATTATACCGTCAATGAAATTCCTGATAATGACAATATACGTCGTTATTTCTGGCAAAAGCCTCACCAACCTAATTTAACGGGCACAAGCCAACGTTATTTACCCCCAGGTCACTTAAGCAAAGGCGGCAAGCGTGATGCCTCGGCCAGCGGTGACTATGAAGCATGGAGACCATAAAGTAATGAGCAAAAGCAAATTAGAAACCCTCGTAGGTGTCGCCGTTATTGGCGTGGCCTTATCCTTTTCTTATTTTTCTTATAATAGCAGCAACCTGAAAACGATTGATGGCTATACCATCAATGCCCGTTTCAATAGTGTTGATGGTATTGGCAGCGGATCAGAAGTGCGTATTGGTGGCATTAAAGTGGGTCAAGTAGCCCAAATGGAATTAGACCCAGAAACCTACGAAGCGATTGTAAATATTCAATTGCGCGAAGATATAAAATTGCCTGAAGATTCCACCGCTGCCATCGTAAGCGCTAGCTTACTCGGCGGTAAATATGTGAATATTGAACCCGGTGGCATGGAAGATTTACTTGGCGATGGCGATGAACTTTCCTTCACACAAAGCTCAGTTAACTTTGAATCACTCATTGGAAAAATGGTTCATAGTGGCGGCGGAGTAGAAGCACCAAAAGACAGCGAACCTAGCACACTAGAATAGTGCGGTTTTTACTCTTACTCATTTTACTCTCTGCTTCACCCGTGGCAGCGCAGACCACTATTATTGCCGAAGAATCTGAAGATTCTACAGCAATAGAAGAACCCATCATTCAGAAGAAATATTCAGGCATGCGCTTTCGCGGCCTTAATAAAATCACCACCCGTTCGCAAGAGGTCGAGGCCTCCATAGGTGCAGTCACCCGCTTTGGTAATTTAGAAGTTATTCCGCGTGGCTGCTGGGTAGCTCCCGCCAATAAGCGCCCCGAACAAGCAGGCTTGATGGAAGTATGGTATTGGAAACAAGGCGAAAAGCCCGACCTCGTCTTTTTCGGATGGATGTTTGCCAGTTCACCTGCCCTATCCTCGCTCGAGCATCCTGTCTATGACATCACCATGCTAGAATGTATCGAAGAAGAGAGCGAAGCGCCCCTAGCAGAAGAAATTGAAGCAACAGTTGAACCCATCACCACCGTTGAAGAAGATGATGATGGTGTGACTATTTTAGGAAATTAATTCTTAAATAAATCCAAATATTCACCCAAGCCTTCTTTTTCCAAATCAGCTTTCGGCACAAACTTCAGTGCAGCGGAATTAATGCAGAAGCGCTTTCCACCTTTATCCGCGGGGCCATCGTCAAATACGTGCCCCAAGTGAGAATCACCCTTCTTTGAGCGCACTTCTGTACGAGTCATGAAAAAATGCGTATCTGTTTTCGTCTTTAGCTCAGAAATTGGTTTAGTAAAACTTGGCCAACCTGTTCCTGATTTAAATTTATCGGTTGAGGAAAAAAGCGCTTCACCACTTTGCACATCAACGTAAATACCTTCGTCATTATTATCCCAATATTCATTCTTAAAAGCAGGCTCAGTTCCATCTTCTTGAGTGACATATTTCTGCATTTTAGTCAGTTCGGGCTTTACGCTCATTTTTGATTCCTCTGCATTTATTGCACCGCTTAGTAATATTATAGGCAAGATTATACTCAATTTCATCATCATTCTCCTACACTATCCTTCGTTACGGTTCTGTTAAATATTACAATAGTTTTATCCAGTTCATCAAACCGTCATATTCATAACGCATAGTATTAATAAAATATTAGAACCTTATCGCCATAATGGTGATAAGGTTTTTTCAATAGGTGAGGGTTTTTGTGAAAGTACGATACGAATTAATTGATGATTGTATCGTTTATAGCGATAAACTTTATACAGAACTGCAAGCAAGAGCCAATCAAATGGATGAAACTACTTCCCCAGAAGCCGCAGCAAAAGAATCTATCGAAATTAGCCAATCCGAAGAGCCAGAAGATTTCTGGGAATTTTTAGAGAAATACGACGAGCTATTTAAGCGAGTTCGCCTTGATATGATTCTCGATCATGGCAATGCTATTCCCCCTGAAGATTTTATTACAAGAGCGCGAGGAGTTGTTTCCCAAAACATGTGCGACAAACCATTCAGTGCAGAAAGCCTTGATGCCCCTAAGTTAAAAAATACTGCAAAACAATTTGAGCGCAATCAACTCAATTGGAGCGAAGCGGCGTGGAAGTTACTGACTACTCCCAAAATACCTCTGAAATCTTACGCCCGCCCCCCTGAATTACGCAATATACCATTGGATATCACGCCCTTCAAGGGAACCAACACTCATCAAATTGGAGGCTAAGCCGCCGCCTTGGCAGTCAAATTCGCTTTCAATTTCGCGGCAATCGTATCGAGAAATTCGCGGCTGGTTTGGAAGGCCTG
>JALZUV010000253.1 GCA_023301245.1 Rickettsiales bacterium | reverse complement strand
AAAAGTATCTTGCATAAAGCCGTTTTGGCATTGGGTGGGGTTCCAAAAAGGAACACAAAGCAAACGTTAAAAACGGCGCAAGAAAATCGAGTCACTATAGCAAATTTTGGTGGTTCGCGCCAGCGTCAGCGCTCGGCTGACAGGCAATCTTCATCAGAATGTCATATTACTGAGCGGTGAGTTGTTCAACCACGGGTGGGTTATCGACTAGGTGATAGAGATGCACCATCATCGCCACGCCCCAAAAAGGCACCACCAAGTTGAGAATCGGGATGCCCGAAGCTAAAACAATCAGTAAGCCCGCGCCAATCACTTTCCAGCGATGTTGTTTGGCAACTTGCTTGGCTTGCTTTTTACCCACATGGCGACCACCCGCCATCATGAAGAAATACATGCCCAGTAAATAGGCATTTAATAGCGGAAATAAGATAGGCCAAAATGGCCAAAATACGGGAATAATCACGAGTATTAAATTTAGCGAAACGGTTTTAATGACGAATAAAATATCTTGCTTCATTTCTGTCCAGAATGGTTGGCTCGTGCCGAGTGCCATTTTTGGATAGCGATATTCTTCAATTTTTGTGGCGATATGTTCATCGAAGAAACTGGCAATAAAAATCATGATTGACCAAAAAATAAGGAAGGCGGGAATCACAAATGCGGCCACTGATAGTGCCCAGAATAGAAAATCGGCCACCCAGCCTAGCCATTCAAAACCTAAGCTGTCGCCCGATGGAATAAAATCGCCAAACCAGCTTTGTACCACTCCCACGCCAACCATAATAATGATCGATGCTGCAATAGCGGTCAGGGCTAAGCACATTAAAAATAACTTCATCATGCCAGGGGCTTTTAAGTCATCAATCGCTTTAAGCGCGCTTTGTAATACAAGTTCCATAAGGACTATGTAGGTAAGTTTAGTAGTTTATTCAACTCATCATGTGCCGCGAAGGATTCTGCCATGAGGGAAACATCGCCTAAATCATCGGGCGATAGCGTGTCGCGATAGTGCGTTTCTACCCAATTGCCTAGGCGCTCATAGAGTGTGTCGTTAAACAGCACGCCTTGATGCATCGCAGCGAGTTCCGCTTCGGTTAGCACCACGCGCAAACGTAAACAGGCTGGCCCTCCACCGTTTTTCATGCTTTCGCGCAGGTCAAGATAATGCACCGCTTGCACGGGGTTATCATTGGCTTGCACAAAGCCTTCAAACACGGCTGAAACGGCAGCGCTATTTTGCGATTCAGTCGGTGCGATTACCGCCATAGAGCCATCAGGCAACGTAATAAGTTGCGAGTTAAATAGGTAAGTCTTCACCGCTTCATTGACCGAAACATCTGCCGCCATTACTTTCATGCGGATTATTTTGTGGCCAAAGGCCGCTTCCATTTTATCGACTGCGGCATCGCCTTCTTCAAATGCATGTTCGTGGTAGAGCAACAGATTTTCGTTGGCCACGGCGATAACGTCATTATGGAAAACGCCTTCATCAATCGCAAAGGATGATTGCTGAATGGTCATAGCATTTTGTACGCCGTGACGACGAAATACAATATCGCAAGCCGATTGAGTTTGGCGGGCAGGGAAGCGTTTCGTGTTTTCGCCATACACTAAAACCTCAAGCCCTGCTTTGCCATGTTGCGAGGTGAAGCGCATAATATTGGCCGCACCTTCATCGCCAAATTTAGCGTAGGCAGGCAGAGGCGCGCGATGGTGGAAGTGTTTTTCATCGGCAAAAATTGCTCGCAGGTTCATCTCTGTATCTTTTGGCTCAATGGCGCGATGCAGATGGGTAACGAGGTTGGCAGCAGTGAAATTCACCTTACCGTCAGCCGTATCAGCACTAGGCGAAACCGTCGCTGCGTTGGCCACCCACATGTTGCTGGCAGAATAGATTTGCGGCAAAAGTTGCGGCATGGTTTTAGCCACATCGCGCATTATTTCCTCATCACTCCCCGTAAAACCAAGTTGGCGTGGGAGTTTAAGGTAAGGGCGCTTTAGCGGGGGCAATAAACCTTGCACCAGCCCAAGGCTGGCCACAAATTTCATTTTCTGCAACCCTTGCAGGGCGGCGGCTTTAGGGCGCGAAACCTTACCAAGGTTCGTTTCGCTGGCTAAATTGCCAAAGCTCAAGCCCGCATAATTATGCGTGCAACCCACAAGGCCGTCAAAATTAACTTCAATTGCGTTCATTACAGCGTGATACCCGCAGCTAACTTCTCTGGCACATCTAGCACTTCGCTTTCGACCGATGCAACAGGGTAGGCGCAATAGTCTGCCGCGTAATAAGCCGCAGGGCGGTGGTTGCCGCTTACGCCGATGCCGCCAAATGGCATGGCGCCACTTGCGCCCGTGGTTTGACGGTTCCAGTTAATAAGGCCCGCGCGAAGCTCAAGCAAGCAGCGTTCATAAAGCGATTTATCTTGCGTGAAGATGGCGGCAGATAGGCCGTAGCTGGTGTTGTTAGCTTCGGCAATGGCATCGTCAAAATCATTCACGCGGATAACCTGTAAGAAGGGGCCGAAAAATTCAATATCTTCGCGATTGTTGATTTTCGTCACATCCATAATACCCGGTGTGATGAATGGTAGGCCATCGCGTGGCATGGTTGCTTTCAGCAAGGGGGTGCCGCCTGTTTTTTCCAAACCATCTTGCGCTGTTATAATCGCTTCGGCTTCAGCTTGGCGAATTAACGGGCCCATGAAAGGTTCAGGCGTTTCGTTATAAGCACCAACTTTTAGCTTCTGCGCGAGTGGGATGAGTGCTTCTAATACGGCATCGCCTTCAGCGCCCACAGGCAGAATCAAGCGGCGCGCGCAAGTGCAACGCTGGCCTGTTGAGATGAAGGCCGAAAGGATAGTATGGTAAGCCGCCGCTTCCGCTGATTCAGGATTCCATATAATGAGCGGATTATTGCCGCCCATTTCGAGTGCGATAAGTTTTTCGGGGCTGGGCGCGAGCTGTTTGTTTAAAATCGTGCCGACATGGGTAGAACCCGTGAAGAGCAACCCATCAATATCCTTATGGTTCGATAGGGCTTCGCCAACATCGCGTGCGCCTTGCACATAGGTGACAACACCTTGTGGAATGCCGGCTTCGTGCATGAGGTTAATCATCATTTCGCCGACCATAGGCGTCATATTACTGGGTTTAAACACGCAGGTGTTACCCGCAATAAGTGCAGGAATAATATGGCCGTTCGGCAAATGGCCAGGGAAGTTATAAGGGCCAAATACGGCCATTACGCCGTGCGGGCGGTGGCTTAAGTGGCCTGTCATGCCGCTGCCCATATCGAAGGTCATGTCGCCTGTGCGCTCGTTATAAGCTTTGAGCGAGATATTGATTTTGCCGACCATTGCGCCAGCTTCGCCCATGGCATCCCACAGTGGTTTGCCAGTTTCTTGCGCGATAGCTTCGCCCATTTTATCTTTGTTAGCGAGTAGTAGGTCGCGGTAGCGCTCAATCACTTCCATACGTTCAGCCAGTGTTTTCATCGCCCACATAGGGAAGGCGGTGCGTGCAGCTTTCACGGCAGTTTCGACATCTGCCACGCTGTTACTTTCTTTTTCCCAAATTAAATCGCCAGTGGCAGGGTTATGTGAAGTCATCATCGTCATAGCGGTAGCTCAATTCCTGTTAGTTTCCCCTGTGCTAGCAGAATTAGGAAGGCTCCTGCAATTGCTAATCCATAGGGGATGGGTTTTCCTTGTTCTAAAACTTGCGGCAATAAGCCGTCTTTTCGTATCTTTAGGTAGGTGTAAGTGGCGAGTGGGCGTGCCACCATCAGCAAAATAGATAATGCACCGCCAATTAAGCTTGTGATAATAATATATTCAAAAATTGGGTCAATTCCTACCCATAGGCAGCAAACGGTAAGAAGTTTTACATCGCCGCCGCCCATAATATTTGCGGCAAAAATAGCAATGCCAATAGCAAAAGCAATCGCGCCCACGCCCAGTGCCGCTATCCAATTAACAGGTTCAGGGCTTATCAGCACATAGAGCGGATAAAGCGCCAGCAGACCACCTACTAGCCAGTTAGGGATGATAAAACGCGTCGCATCCCACCAGAACACGGCAAGCATCAAAGCAATTAGAATGAGAATTATTACAATCATTTTAGTTGCATAAATTCTAGACCACTGGCAAGCCTAGTGCAATGAAGGAAAAAGCAATTTCATATTTGATAAATTTTTTGATTATCTACTGCCTGTTACTAGCGGCGATGTTCCTGTTTCAGCGTAAGTTGATGTATTTTCCAAGCACCAAGCTGTTAGAACCGCAAACTTATGGCGTACAAGCGCAAGCAATTACCCTGCCAACGGTAGATGGTGTGGAGCTGACCGCATGGGCAATGCCTGCGGCTAAAGCCATGCCCACCGTGCTGCATATGCATGGTAACGCAGGTAATATAAGCGATAGGCATGAGGTTTATAGCGCCTATCACGCCGCAGGCTTTGGTGTGCTGGCGCTTGAATGGCGCGGTTACGGAACCTCCAAAGGTAGCCCAAGCGAAGAGGGTTTCTATACGGATGCTCGCACGGCTATTTCTTATTTGAAAGACCAAGGCTTGAGCGAAAGTGATATTATTCTCTATGGCGAATCAATTGGTACGGGTATCGCTGTGCAAATGGCGACCGAGATAACCCCCAAAGCATTATTGCTAGAAGCGCCCTTTACCTCGCTTTGGAAGCGTGCGGCGGAAATTCATTGGTACATGCCCGTCAAGTGGATGGTGTGGGATAAATATGATTCCTTAAGCAAGATTGAAACGGTGAAAGCGCCCTTGCTTATTTTCCATAACACAGGCGATAAAATCGTGCCTTACCGCCATGGCCAAGCGCTATTTGAAGCTGCCAGCGAGCCAAAAGAAATAGTGACTTTTGAATCAAACCAGCATGTAGCCTTTGACCGTCCATTGCTCGTGCAAAAAACCAAAGAGTTTTTAGCGCTAGAATAATGGCGTTAGATGCATTAAAACGCTTCATATGAGAAGCGCAAAAATAGAACGTAATACTAATGAAACCCAAATTTCTGCCGAGGTGAATCTCGATGGAACAGGGCAGTATGATATCAGCACTGGCATTGGCTTTCTTGACCATATGCTTGAACAGCTATCCAAACATAGCCTGATTGATATGACCGTGATGGCAAAAGGCGATTTGCATATTGACGGCCACCACACGACCGAAGATAGCGGCATTGCGATTGGCACAGCCGTTAAAAAAGCACTCGGTGAGCGTCGCGGCATTAAGCGCTACGGCCAGCGAATTATCCCGATGGATGAAACAAAAACTGAATGTGCGATAGATATTTCAGGTCGCCCATATCTTGTATGGAAAGTCGAATTTCTACGCGATAAAGTGGGGGAGATGGATACGGAATTATTCAAAGAATGGTTCCAAGCTTTCGCCTTTGCACTGGGTGCAACGCTACATATTGAAAATCAATATGGCGATAATAATCACCATATTATTGAAAGCTGTTTCAAAGCACTTGCGCGTGCATTGCGCGAAGCGGTTGAGGTTGATGAACGCGCCGCGAATGCGGTTCCATCCACCAAAGGTACGTTAGAGGGATAATATGTTCGGCGGAAATTCAACCAAACTCTATGCAGTTTACATTAAACCTGACGATGACGTGCCACACGAAACGGCCGAATTTGTTGATGAGCATTTTTCTCTATGGGGTTTTATCTTTCATGGTTTTTGGTGCTTGTATCATGGGCTATGGCTTCATGGTGTTTTAGTGCTAGCCGCGTGGGTAGGCTTTGTTGCCGCTACCGATAGTTTGGGCATGGGAATATTGGTTTCGATGATAATTGAATTGGCCGTTCGTATTCTTGTTGGCTTTGATGGCAACCATTGGCGTGGCCAAAAATTGCGCCGCCAAGGTTATATTCTATCCGATGTGGTATCGGGCGAATCTGATCTCGCTGCTAAGCGCCGTTTTTACGATAATTGGCTCTCTATCCAAAACTAATGAAAACTATCGCGATTATTAATGTCGGCGCGGGTAATTTATACTCGGTCGAAAAGGCCGTGCGCCATGTGGCCGCAGCGGATGATAAAATTATTATCGCGACCAAGCCTGAAGAACTCGCTAGTGCGACTCATATTATCTTGCCTGGTGTTGGTGCTTTTGCTGACTGCATGAAGGGTTTGAACGAAGCCACAGGCATGCGCGAAGCGTTGGAACAAAAAGTGCTAACAGAGCAAACCCCCTTTTTCGGCATTTGTGTGGGAATGCAAATGCTATTCGAACAAGGGCATGAACATGGAATTACCAAAGGCCTTGGTTGGTTTAAGGGCGAAGTAATGCCCCTAGCGCCGACGGATAAATCGCTAAAAATTCCTCATATGGGCTGGAATGAATTAAAGCTTCAAAACGCGCACCTTTATCTTAAAGGGGTAGAACAGGGCGATCATGCTTATTTTGTGCATAGTTTCCACTGTGTGCCGCATGACGATATTACCATGCTTACTGTTGATTATGGTGGTGATGTGGTGGCGGCCATTGCGCGGAAAAATATCTTCGCCACGCAGTTTCATCCAGAGAAAAGCCAAAAGACGGGCTTGCGTATCTTGCAGAACTTCTTACAAATGTCTCATGCCTCTTAAAACCGAAAAATTAAACGAATTAAAACGGGCAGATAAAGCGGCGCTTTGCGAAGCGACAGAAGAGGCCATCCGCGATGGTCTTGGCTTTAACTGGACAACTTCCCCTGCGCGCGAAGTGTTAGAATCTTACTGGCGCGGCGTAATCGTAGTGCCTAACCGCGAGCTTTTTGTAGGTCGCCTTGATGGGGTGATTGCGGGGGCTATTCAGTTAGTAAAACCAACTGCCAGCAAACAAAGCCAAGCGTTCCGTGCACGTATCAGTAACCACTTTGTAGCACCGTGGGCGCGTGGGCACGGTATGGCGGTACAACTGCTGGACGATGCAGAAGATGACGCGAAACGTCATGGTTTTCGCGCTATCACGCTGGAAGTGCGCGAAACGCAAGATAGGGCAATCGAAATATACGAAAGTCACGGTTATAAAAAATGGGGCGAACTGCCTTATTACGAAATGATAAATGGCCGCATGGTGGCGGGCTTCTATTACGCCAAGACGTTGGAACGATGAACCTCTTCCCCGCGATTGATTTGAAAGA